>DAOWID010000328.1 GCA_030641115.1 Planctomycetota bacterium
AACCGTTCACAGGGCGAAAATGCCGATTTTGAGCTGCTATGGCCGATTGGGCCAACTATCTCGTAAAGAACTCATCAAAAAAAGCCTTCGCTCAACAACTAGAAGTGCTCTAACGAGCCATAAACGCCGTTTTAACCCTGTGAACGGCTACCTAAAATGTAACGATTGAGATTGCCACGGCCTTTGAAAAAGGCCTCGCAATGACATAAAACGGCACATTTGCCCCGTGAACGGTTACCAAAAAGGCTTGAAATCGACCATATCAGTACTAAAAACCCCGATTCTGTTCATTCTGACAGAGGCGCTTGGATTATGAATTGTCAATTGCCAGGCAGTGGCCCCCATTCACGGCGGCAGATGGCGCACGAGACATTACCTATCCACAACAGTTATGGGCACTTTCACGTTGCATTAGGTGAGACGGCGGTTTGCCGCTGACCACTTAGATTTTGCCAGCCTCAGCCAGTCCCTTTTCAGCGGCATCGCGTACATATTGTTCGGCTGGCTCGGTCCGTGTGTCACGCAAGTGGTTGTATATCCTGACCGCTTCGCTCTTCTTGCCGGCAGCTAAAAGCCTCTCGGCAAGAACAAGACACGCCTGCGTAGCCTTGATCCGCTCGTACACGTCTTCCGTGTCCGCTGCCCTAAGCAGAACATCCACAGAACCGGCGTCGCCGATGTTGGCCAGCGCCCAAGCCGCCGCCAGCCGGACCTCACGGTCCTCGTCGTTGATCGCTTTTTTCAGAGGACCAGCCGACCTGCCGGCACGGACCACACCGAGATTCTGTACTATGGTCAGCCGACACTTGCCCCGTGCCCCGGGCAGCGCGTTGCGAAGCTGCTCAGCGGCGCCATCGCCGATCGCGGCCAGTGCCTGGGCGGCGTATTCGCACAACTCTTCATCCTGCAAGAGCTTGCCGAGCTCGCCAGCCACCTCCCGGCCACCAGCAACCTGCAACTGCCGCACAAGGTATCCCTGCACGGCTTTGTGCCGGTCGCCGCCAAGCTGGGAGGCCAAGGTCTTGGCGAACGCACGTCGCTGCCTATCATTATTTATCTTGCAGACGTGGACAGCAAGGCAATGAAGCGCATAACGCGGCTTGACGTCGTCTGCGTTGCCGGGTTCGACGAGCATGTCGATAAGCCCACGGATGCTCGTGCGCCCGCCTTTGTGTATCTGAGAAATGACATTGTCCACCACTTCCTTGTCGATGTTCGTGAGCATGCCCCTTTCGTCGGGATCGGGCAGCTTGTTCACAAGGGCGGCAAGTGACGATGATCGTTTTCTCATAACTATGGGTCCTTTCTGCAGCCAAAGGCTGCCTGTAATCTCTTATAAGTGCCACGGCGCTCGCATGGGCTGATTTACCAACCGGTTGGCCTCTTCGTCGCCGATGATTTGTTCTTTGACCGGGTCGTAGCGGAGCTTTCGACCGGTACGGATAGCCAAGTTTGCCAGGTGCAGCAGCGTCGCGCAGCGATGAGCGGCGTCGGCGTTGCCGCCTGCGCGTTTGCGAGTCTTAACCGCCTCTGCGAAGCTCACAGGCGGCTCCGGGTCGGGCATGGCCTCGACCTTCCGGCGGCTTTGCTCGTCGAGGTCGCTCATGCTGACACCGCGTGGCCCTTTCCGGTCATAGGGCTTGCCCCATTCCTTACTGTCGAAGACCAGTGTCAGCCCATCAGCGTATTTCATTTCGACCCAGCCCCACATGCCGCAAGCCTCCGGGTGGGCCGGTGGAGCATACGCCTCGATCTCGACCGGGCTGGTGTCGTCTTTGGCGTAGGTCCACTGGAACGGATCAAAGGAGTGCTGGCCCATGTCGGCCAGACCACCGCCTTCGTAGTCCCAGTAGCCACGATGAGTACCGCCCGTGCGGTGCCGGTGATAGGGCTTCATCGGCGATGGTCCCACATACATGTCCCAGTCCAGGCTCTTTGGGATGGGTTGCGGCGTTGCATTGACCATACCGCTCCACTCCTTGACCTTGAAGCCGCCGCGCTTGATGTAGACCGCCTTGCACTTTTTTAACAACCCGCTCTTCATAATCTTGTGAGTTTGAATGTTGCCTTTGTTCCGGCTTTGGCCGAATCGGCCGAAGGTACCGACCTGAAAGATGCGCTTGTAGCGCTTCTCGGCGTCGGCCACCGCCCGTCCTTCCGCGATGAACCGCGTCATCGGCTTTTCACAAAGGACGTCCTTACCAGCCTCCATCGCCGCGATGGAGATCAGCGCATGCCAGTGCGGCGGAGTGGCAATCGCTACCACGTCGATGTCCTTGCGCTCCAGCACCCTTCGAAAGTCCCTGTAGACCATTTTGCCATCTTCTCTGCCGACAAACTTCACGTCGCAGATCGCCAGCTTCTTAGCTTCCAGACCCATGGCGTTGAATGTTCCGTTGCCACGACCGCCACAGCCAATCAGGGCGCCGCCAAAGGTCTCACTGGGCGGCGTATGCCCTGGACCACCAAGGACATGTCTCGGCACGATCGCAAAAACAGCAGTTGTGCCGATCGCGCCTTTTATGAGCTGACGGCGCGTCACCGTTTTTTGTTTTTGCATGGTATGCTCTCCTTCAAATTCCTCACAGATTTCAGCAATGTCCCAAATACGGCCTCAGACAACACCGTACGACCCAGCCGGCATACCTCACGACGAGATAACGGGCCTACGCTGTGCTGCTTAGATGACACAATTATACACAATCGGGCGGTAGCTGCAAGCCATTCAGGCATTAACAGGAACTAACTACTATTTGCTGCCCAGGTCGTGTCCTTAAGTGCCAATGCTCCCGTTGGGCAGGCAGCCACGCATTGGTTCGCGGTGTGGCGAAGTGCATCAGCCATGGAACGGTCGAACGGCACCGCTACCCGAACGTCAAAGCCGCGACCTATAAACGTTAAGCCAAGCTCTTCGCCAGCCTCGGCAGCGATCTTTATGCAAAGGCCGCAGTCTATACACTTGCCTGGCTCATAAATCACATCAGGGTGTTGAACACACTGGACAAATCCGCCACAGGCGGACTCACCCTTATACCGGCTGGGCCTGGCCCCGTATTCCTGGGCATATTGTCTCAGCTTGCAGCTTTCGGCCTTTCGGCAGTCACAGTGCAGACAACGAGCTGCCTCCTGGCGAGCTTGCGCTTCGGTGAACCCGCCATCTTTTTGCGATGGTGTCACCCGTTGAGCTTCACTGACGCACGCCATGAATCTCTCTATCTCACCCTCTCTTAATTTGCCGATACGGGTGTTGAATGGCTTAACCGGTCCTGTCACGGCTTGACCAGACAAGTACTGACTTATAGCCGCCGCTGCCTCCCTGCCGTCAGCCACTGCCCGCACTGCGAGCCTCCGCTTGCGAACAGCATCGCCGCCCGCAAATACACCCGGCAAACTTGCCTCATACGTCTTGGCATCTATCGCGATACCATCCGGGCCTGCCTGAAGACCTATGCTCTCAGCGTCACCGGGTTTTAGCTCACCGACCGCCACGAACACGGCATCGAAGTCTCTGCGCAACTTTTCCATCGACAATGCAGTCCCTACTCGCGTTGAGCCTTGAAACGTCACGCCTAGTTTCTTAATCAAACTGATTTCCTTATCCAGCACATCTTTCGGAAGCTCCTGTTCGGAAACCGCATGCCGCAGCATACCACCAGGCTCTTCGTGCTCATCGACGACCGTACAATCATAACCTTCCTGCTGCAGATAATAAGCAGCAGCCAAGCCTGTTGGCCCTGCGCCAACAATGGCTACGCACTTATTCCGTCTGGACTTACAATCTGGCAAATATGGGTCTGTAGATTGCAAGTCGACGTCGGCCACGTACTGCTTCAAAAGGCAAATTGAAACGGCCTCATCAAACACAGCACGCCTGCACACCCGTTCGCAAGGCTTCGGGCAGATTCGTCCAAGCACTGCAGGCAAAGCAATATCTTTCTTTATTGTAGCGACAGCGTCACGAAGCTGACCGGCTGCAATCTGCCTGATCATCAACGGAATATTCATGTGGGCAGGACAAGCAACTTGACAGGGCCCCATGCAGTCGCCTACGTGGTCACTCAATAGCAATTCCAACGCCGCCTTTCTTGCCTGGTGGACTTCCTCAGAATCGCTCCAAACACGCATACCATCCTGAGCAATAGTCGCACAAGCCGGCACAAGACTATCCGAACCGTCGATCTTGACTACACACACCATGCAACTGGTTGCAGGTTCATATCCTTCCAGAAAGCACATCGTAGGAATTTCAAGGCCCAGCTTCTTGGCAGCATCAAGAATGGTGGCGCCGTCGTCAACTATGACTTCACGCTCATCTATGGTGAGTTTGGGCATCAGTCACTCAACCTTAATAGCGTCTGAAGGACAAACACTCTTGCACGTCCCGCAACGTATACATTTCTCAGGGTCGATCTCATGCGTCTGATATGGCGTCATTTCAATGGCGTCGGATGGACAATGCTGGGCGCACAAAGTGCAGCCTATGCAATCATCTGTCACAGAATATGTGATGAGCGCTTTGCACTTGCCGGCGGGACAGCGTCCCTCAAGATGAGCCTCGTACTCGCTGCGGAAATACTTGATGGTGGAAAGAACCGGATTCGGCGCGGTTCTGCCGAGTCCACACAGGCTTGCCTTCTTAACCATCTCCGCCAAGTGCTCCAGCTCTTCGATATCCCCCTTTCGACCCTGCCCGGCACACAACCGTTCGAGAATATCCAGCATTCGCCGGGTGCCTACTCTGCAGAAAGTGCACTTGCCGCACGACTGATCCTGTGTGAACTCCAAAAAATACCGCGCGATATCAACCATACAGTCAGATTCATCCAGCGCCACCATGCCGCCGGAGCCCATCATCGTCCCAACGCCACTGAGCGTTTCATAGTCAACCGGAAGGTGTGCCAAATCCACAGGCACACAGCCTCCTGATGGTCCGCCCACCTGCACCGCCTTTAGATGTAATCCCCCCGGAATCCCTCCGCCGATATCTTCAATAATCTGGCGTGTGGAAATACCCATCGGCACCTCAATCAGACCCCCCCGCGCAACCTTTCCTGCCAAAGCAAAAACCTTTGTCCCCCTGCTGGTGCCGGTGCCGAGCTTGGCAAACTCGTCAGGACCGTTTCGCAAAATCCACGGCACTGTCGCATACGTTTCGACGTTGTTTATCAGCGTCGGCTTATGCCAAAGGCCGTTTTCTGTCGGATATGGCGGCCGCAGTCGAGGCATTCCGCGTCTGCCTTCTATACTGGCTATAAGCGCCGTCTCCTCGCCGCATACAAACGCGCCGGCCCCGGCAGCAATTTTCAGACGAAGCGAGAATTTGCTGGCCAGAATATTCTCACCAAGAAAGCCCTGCTCTTGGCATTTGTCTATCGCCTCACTCATTCGCTTAATAGCAAGCGGATACTCCGCTCGAATGTAAAGATAACCTTCGTCTGCCCCAACCGAGAATGCAGCAATCGCCATACCTTCAATAATGCGGTACGGGTACGACTCCATCAGCATCCGGTCCATAAAAGCGCCGGGGTCGCCTTCATCACCATTGCAGATCACATATTTCTTGTTCGACTCACTATCAGATACGGCAGACCATTTAAGATGCGTTGGATAACCGGCCCCTCCCCTGCCACGAAGGCCGCTCCGCTGAATCTGACTGATGACTTCTTGGGCGTTTAGCTCGTTCACACACTTTTGCAGTGCCTCGAATCCGTCATTCTGTATATATTCATCAAGGTCGACCGGGTCAACGCAGCCACAGTGCTCGGTTGCGATATGTATCTGTTTGTCCATGTAGCCAGCCAACTGCTGATCGCGCACGTCTATCGAATAACGCGTCACAGCTTCCCAGGCCCGGTCGGTAAGCAGCCTATCCAACATCGTAGAAATGGTGCTCTTAATTCTTCGACCAACCTGCCTTGGTTTGAAATGCCTCCGCACAATAGCTCTGGCGTCATGCGGCTGGACTCTTGCGTAGCGAAACGAAGTCCCGTCAGCCAAAACTACTTCCACAAGCGGCGCTAAGTAGGACATTCCAGAACAACCCACACTTTTGACTACGGCCTGAACACCAGTTTCATCAACAGCCTTATTTAACGCCTCATATACCTTGCCACTGCCAGCGGCAACACAACTCGAATCGAGACATATACGGATTTCGCCAAGGTGCTTTGCATCTCCTGCAAAGCCTGGTTTGTCTCCGCCGCTGGCGGATCGAGCGCCGGCCTCTTGCTGTTCAAGAAAATCCCTCAAGACTACCGGCACCCGGTCACCGGTCAGGTGGCCGTATGTGATATTGTCAATCTGTATTGCAGGAGAGAGAATCTGTATTGCTGGGGCGAGCATACAGCATCCTATACACGCCACTTTCTCAACGGTAAACATCTTCTGTGGGTCCGTATCCTCTTCATCTGGGATGCCAAGGTGTCGCTTAAACGCGTCGTAAATCTGTCCCCCACCTTTAACATGGCAGGCAGTGCCGATGCAGACCCGAATCGTATGACGGCCCGCTGGGCGATGTCTGAATTGGCTATAAAAAGTGGAAACACCGGCAATCGACGCGGGGGTAATCTCCGTCAAGTCACAGACCCGCTCAAGTGCCTCCGTGGGCAAATAGCCAAAGTGAGCTTGGATCGCCTGTAAGATCTCGAGCACCTTCTCTTGGCCGGTGCCGATCTTCTCGATGGCCTGGTCCACAAATGTCAAATCCAAGTCTTCCATCAATCCCCATTTGCTATGCAGTACAGGTTCTTCAGCCCTCGGATATAAATGCGACCATCAGCAAAAGCCGGTGACGCATGGCAGTCCTCGCCCAGTTCACACCTGGCCAGCTCCTTATGTTCAGGTCCGCCCTCGATGATGAACATAACGCCCTCTTCGCTTAGTAGGTACAGGCGGTCGCCAACAAGGCTTGGGGACGCCCGAAAGTAAGTCTCCACATCTTTCTCCCACACCATCGTCCCGTCTGTGACCTTATAACAGCTAAGTAGTCCGTCGCTTGTTAGCAGAAATATCGATTCTCCATTGCTGACCGGACTACAGATATCCGGACCACCGTCTTCGTTGCTCCAGTCAATATGCGTCTTGGTAACGTCGCCACGGCCGTCCGCCCTGATGGCAACGAGCTTGGTGTACGGTTCTATGACAAATATCTTTCCGTCGGCATAAATCGGCGAGGGGGCAACGTCACCAGCCAGGCATTCCGCCCGCCAAATTTCCGCACCGTTAGCCGGATCGTAGGCTATGACCCACGGGGCGCCGCAGGTTATAACTTGGTCTTGACCGCCGATCTTAGCTACTATTGGCGAAGTCCACGAATTTCCGACCGGTCGTTTCGTTTCCCAAACAACGTCACCAGAAAACGTATTCAAGGCTATCAACTTGGACTTCTCGTCCTCCTCCGCTCCCTGGTCATATTGAATCAACAGTAGATTCCGATAGATCGCAAGCGAAGATGCGTATCCATAGGCGCTATCCGGCGTGCCCAGATTTCGAGTCCAGAGCTTCCTGCCGTCAAAGTCAAAACAGCCAACGTCCCCGGTCGCAAAAATCGCACAGACTCGTCGGCCATCTGTCACGACGGTAGGCGCAGCAAAACCCGTATCCTCCATAACTTCCAACGGTTCTTCACCTGGCTTCGGTGCGCGATCAACGTTACCTGTCCATAAAAGTCCGCCTGATAATGCGTCGAAACAATAAACCTGCAGTCCGTTCGGATCGCCGCCGGAAAGAAAAACACGGTCGTCCCAAACAACCGGTGAATTATGACCCGGCAGTGGGACCTCGCATTTCCATAGAATCGCTTCACCTGTAGCACCATCCCAATTAGTAGGCACGTTTGTATGTGCACTTATTCCAAGACCGCCGGGACCGCGAAAGCAAGGCCAATTCTTGGCAATCTCTTCCATCGAAGGATAAGAGGTGACCACCTCGCCGACTGCACCAAAATCAATTCGCGGGCTCATAATAAGAAACAAGGCTAATGTCCCCAGCCCTGCTAATACACCGGTTATGGCCCATCTGGCCCGCAATGCGTCACGGACCTGCTTATCCAGTTTGTCGCCGCATAACTCCGGTGCCGGTACTTTCTTTCTCAAAGTGCTCGCCCACTTCACACCGATTAACAGAATCACCACACTGCCAAATAGCAAATAGCTGCCTTTGCGAGAGAAATCCAGCCGTCGAATCCTGGACCGTCTGATCTGCAAGTCAAACTCGCGAATACGAGGCAAAAGCTGCTCATCATCCGGCTTGCTGCGAATTTCTACCTTCAAAGCTTCCAACTGTTCTTCCCACTTGGGCAGGACTAAGCGGGTATGAAGGTAATTCACAAAAAAGAGCGTCAAGATAATAACAGAAAACACTCCCCCAATAACGGCTGTCATAACCGCGGTCTGGTACCACGGGTTTGTCGGCTTAGCATTCCTGGCATTATTGTCAATGGGAGCTTTCATTAAGTCTTACCACTCGCCTCTTTCACTTTCTTTAGCCTGACGTGTTCCCTGGGGCAATACTCAAAACATCGACCACATGCCATGCAGCTTGCTCTGTCGGCTTCGTAATCAAGCCTCCGGCGCATGACCGAGACTCCAACGAGCTTAAGGCCAATCATGAAGCCCACGAATCCGCCAAAAAGCCAGCCACCCAGATCAAACTTTTCCCGGATGTTCGAAGCCTTCGCGTAGAACTCTTCTGTTTCTTCGCCCGTCGCTCTAAAGGCCGAACTTGCGTCGGTAGTGCCTTCCACTTTGCCTGTGTCTTCCAAGTAGATGCGCTCAGCCAGCCTGACCGTTGCGTGCATACGAGATGTCACTGGCTTGAGACCCGACCCTATCCATCCGCACAACAACACTAATATCGGCAAAAGAATAATCAGCAGCGCCAATCTTCTCTTGCTCTTTTCGTAATAGTGTGCCGGCCAGTCCGTTGTCGGCTCTCTAATCGCACCGAAAGGACATGAATCTTCGCACAGTCTGCACTGAACGCACTCGTCAGGGGTAATTGTCACCTTCCATTTTGAGATACGCGAAAGTTGACGCAGGATCACACCATAGGGACACACAAATCGGCAATAGGGACGCCCTATGAACATACCTACAACTAAGAAACACACCCCAAGTACAAGAATGTTGAAATTCCCGCTCAAGCGGAAAAACGAAACAAACGGATCATATCTGCATATTACAAAAGCACTACCTGTAGCTGCAAACAGAACCGCTGCGGCCAAGTAGACGTACGCGAACAATCGCAGGCCACCCTCCAACCAATTCGGCACGGGCATCGGGCGCAACAATACTAAATCCTGTATAGCCCCAAGAGGACAAACGGCCGCACAGAACACCCTGCCGAAAAACAGCGTAAAAGCGAGGGGCAATACGAAAAACACCGCAACCACAATCGGAACAACATAGTCACGGTCAAAGAGCGACAAAGTGACATTCTGAATTGCCCCTATCGGACAGACACAGCCTTTTCGCCAAAAGCCAAAATAAACCAGTGAGAGCACCATCAAGACAAATATCGCCCGTCGGCTGCGCTTGCGCAACACTAAATACGAAGACAGCCCTAGCGCCACCAAAAGCGCAACAGCATCAATGTATTCATAAACAGTCTGTCGAGGATTAGGGACAGTAGGACTCGGAATCTCATAGCCGCTTTCGAATTCAGGCGGAGGAAAGCGTTCAACCCCTGATGCGCTGTCACACAGAGATACCAGGACGGCTATGCCGACTATGATATGACCAAGACGTATCATTAAGCGTGGTCCACCCTCTTAAGCAGATAAGGCTTGTCTGCAGGAACCCGCTTATATGCCCCCGAAGGACAAGCTGCGGCAATAGAGCATTCGTTGCAATTCAAACAACGATCATGGCGCACCTGAAGGAATAGTGCCCCATTTCCAAAAGTATTACATCCCTTGACACACTTGCCGCAGCCGTTACACAGCGATTCGTCGATCGTGTACTCGTAATAAGGGTCCTCAACAAAAGTGCGCTTTATCGCCCCTGTTGGACAAAGTTGATTTTCTGCTCCTTCGTTGATATCAGAAGGTTCAGGCCCAAAAAAGCCAAAACATATTTGGCAGTACCCGCACACCGCAAAAGCGTGCACGCACTTCACCGCTGACTCTTCCAGCACGCAATACGTCGCACAATTGCCGCACGCAACACACTTGTACGGATCGATCTGCCAAACCGTATGCTGCCTCGTGCCCTTGCCGCTCAGAAAGCCAACCATCCCGCCAAGCCCAGCTAAACATGCGCCCCAAAGACCATCTCTCAAGAAATGCCGTCTATTGATACTTTTCTTGTCTTCCGCCATTACTGATTCCTTACGAAGGCTTCTCTTGCGGACAAAGCTTGAGGCAGGCCGCACTGCTCGAAAACCTTACAGCCACTGCAAATTCCGCCGTTAATACATTTACCCTCTCGCAACAGTCTGCGCCTTTTGGCAGCAACAGACCTGGCACCTGCTGCAAACAGTCCCAGAGTTACATAGCGCAAAGCTCCTGCAAACAGTTGTCGCCGGCTCTGAACTTGTCCGAGATCTCTGCCCATTATCCTGCCTTAATCTTAGCAAATATTCTCACAATGTTTTTAATCGTATCCAGCACGAATATCCGGCCCTGGGCGTCAACTGCCACATCAAAACCGGCGGTCTTACCCACGGAGGCCCATTCATCAATACGGGCGGCGCCACCTTCAACTAATTGCTCCGGCCCAGCCACGACACCGACAAAAACACCGTCGGCGTTATAAATCTTGACCCGTATCAGGCCCTTTTCGCAGGTAACAAAACTTTCATCCTCAAGTATAGCGAAATTCACCGGATTACAGCAACCACAGAAACCTTCTATGCCTGCTGAAAACTCTCCCCACCAAAACTCAAGATCACCTTCAAACGTATATGCCTCGATCCGACGGCGTCCGGGATTGACCACGCGCAAAAGTCCATCACGACCAACCGCAAGGTCGAAATAAGGACTTGGCACGACAAAACCTGGAATGTTCCTGTCCTCATCTTTCTCGCCGATACGGCCGATCAGCGTGCCATTAGTATCATAGCGCAGGACAATTCGATTGCCCGCATCTGCAACAAAAACGTCATCTTTCCAAATGGCTATGCTCGTCAAGACCGCATCGTTACCCAGACTTTGCCACCTTGCCAGTCGTTTCCCATGTTCATTAAGAACTTCCACATGGTCTTTCATTCCAATGTAAAACTCACCATCATCAGCCACCGTCAGACATCGTGGCACATCAGCCAGTTTAATCTCTCCAAAGAAAGAGAAATTAGAATTCGGACCTTCATCAAATACCCGGATGACCTCATCGCCAGCAACGTAAACACGTCCGCCAGGGCCAACAGCGATTGCCGCCGGAGCCTTAAGCCCAGTACTGATTGCCTCGCCTGATTCTTCATAAAGAATCAGGTTCGGGTCAATCTCGGCCAGTTCTTTAACATCATAGACAAACTCCTTACTAAGACCGCTGCCTCTTTTACCTGTCGTATCAAGCCGTATTAGGGCAAAAATGGCAACAACAATAGCAAGAGCAACAAGCACACCCACAAATATCTTAATATCTGTTGTCCCTAACCGATTATTCACTTCGCACCTTATCAATCTCTACAGTTAAAGTCGCCCAAAATTCATTATAACAAATGAAGACCTCACATTCAATCCGCCTTGCGGCGGACTCTATTGCTCTGCGATATTAAGGCATATCATTCGATTCAAATCACGTAGAATTAGCCTGCCCGATGCAACTGCCATAGGTCCCCACGCGTCCGGCCCTTCTAACACCTTTGCAGAGGCTCGCACCACGTAGCCGGTCGGAGTCGCCTCTGCCAGAGTCAGCTCTCCGGAGTCATTCATAACATATATCAACCCGTTGGCGATGGTGTATGGCCCAAGTCCAAACTTGTGAGCGCTTGTGCTGGTCCAGACGACCTGGCCGTTTAAGTCAAGGCAGGTCAGTTGCTTATCCGGCCGAATTCCGTAAATATAGCCATCATAAAAAATGGGCGTCTGTTGCTCCGAGCCAAACACGTCCGGCTCGAGCCTAAAGACCGGCTGTGCGCTTATCCCACCATCTTGCTGAGTCAATTGCAGCATCATGCTTCCGGCATTGTACCCACCCGAAAGAAAAATAAGGCCCTCACCCACCACCACAGGGGACGGAGCATTTGCGATCCGAATCTTCCACTCGGTGATTTCCCACAAAATGCCGCCGTCTTCTGCCGAAACGCCCACCACTCCTCCGCCGCCGCAATAAACATACATACGCCTGCCCGCAAACTCGGTCGGCATCATAGAGGAATGCGTCATCACCCACTTATGGGGGTTAGGAGTCTGCCATATTGTCTCGCCTGTCTCACAATCCATCGCAATCATCAGCGAATCACCGCCGACCGCAATCACCGCCTTGTCGCCATCAATGAGTGGGCACTGCCCCGCGTACCACGGCGGCACCTTCGCCCCAAAATCCCTCACCAAATCGAGCATCCAGCGAAATTCGCCCGTCACGCAATCCAGGCACGTGACATGGCATTTCGGCCCTAATGTCACAACGTATTTATCCGCAACCGTCGGCACAGTCCGGCTCATCCCATGATTGCGTTTGATCCTGACAGGATAGAAATACCGCCAAATTTCTCTGCCATCCTCAAGTGACAGACATCGAATTGCATCAGCCTGCTTTTCGCGGTCATAATCCAAGATGTACACTCGCCCAGCCAAAACTGCTGCACCGGCATAACCTTCTCCGACCTCGATTGACCAGAGAACCGTCGGTCCACCTTCAGGCCACGTCTTGACTAAGGCCACATCTTCACTGCTCACCGCGTCAAAATTCGCTCCTCTAAACCGCGGCCAGGCACCGGGCAAATCAGCCGGCACACCATCGAACTTAAGCAACTGCCCTTCCAGGACCCTGTCGTCTACCTCATCGGAAAACGCTTGCGGCGCGTTAGCAGGGATGGGCACACGTTCCGTAAGGTCGACCGCCGCATCAGCGCTGAGCCACACATACAGCGACACGACCCCAACAATTAGCAACGTGATCGGTACTACTCTGGCAATAGAAGATTCGCTCATACACGCCTCGTCAATTGCTCGTTGCGCTTACTCATTTCTTAAGGCCTCCAACAGCTTTCCGCTAAGTGCAAATCCCGTCGCGAGTCTAATCCATACGGCACCGCCAACCGCGATGCCGACAATTGTCAGCGTAAGTGAAACATAAGCGACCTGCGTCCCAGGTGTTCGTAATGCAGGTACAACTGCCACCAAAGCCGCCACGACCCCACATGCCAGACCACACACCATAAGACCCCAGTGCTCGCAAAATACCATCCGTTTAAGTGCACCTTTGTCAAATCCCACAGCCCGTAGCATCGCAAGCTCGCCTCGTCTTTCAAGGATGTTGCGAAGCACAACCAGCCCAAGCCCGAGACTGCCAAGCACAAGCCCCAAACCGCCAAGCAGCCTGAATATTGATAGATACGTGTTTTCAACTTTGCTAAATGCAGCCAACCGTTGCCTCGCCGGCGTAAGTGCCAACCCGAAGTCTCTCAACGCAGTGGAAAGCCTTGCACGTACGGCTTCGGCCCTATCCGCCGGAGCATCCACAAGCAACATGCGGTATCCATCCTCCGATGGGAAACGCCTGACAAACTCTTCTTCAGAAATGATTAAGCTGCCCTGCAAGATCGAATTCTTTAACATTCCGACCAGCAGAAGCTGAAACGTTCGCCCTTTTTCATCGGTATACTCAAGCTCATCTCCTACTGATTTTCCAAGTGCCCAGATAATAGTCGCGTAGTCACCAACCGCCGGCACCACATCTTCACCCAAGTCGGTATTAAGCAACTCCCAGGCCTGTTTATCACGGACTCCTTTAATTGTCTTAGCAAAGCCAAATGCCCCGCGCTGCTGCAACTGCTCGGGTCTTACACCGAGTAAACGAGGTCTCTGTGCCCGATTCAAGTTAAGACAGCTCGCATCATCCCCATCATGCACACGCAACTGGACTATCTGGAAGCCCTCAAGGCCGCCATCATCCAAACCAAATGACTTGCGCCCGGATTCACTGTTCAAATCCCGCAAGATACCGATGGCCGACTCACCAAACAGCGCAAAGCCTCCTGTGCCCGAGTCCCGCCTATGAGCCTTGGCTAATGGGTCACGTTTATTCGCGCCAATGGCCGTCACCAGAAAAATCCCGCAGGCCAGCAGGGCCACAACCGCCAAGCTTCTCCCACTTCGTCTTGTCGAATTCCGCAATCCCAGACCGGCGAGTGACACCATCGGTTTGTTCCAACCACCTCCCACTATCCGCAGTGACGCCTGACACAACGCAAGCCCAGCAACCAACAATAGCGCCCCAGCTCCGAAGAATGCACCGGAAACAGAACTACTTCCACCGCTGCCCACAACTGCAAGCACAACTAGCGCAGCTACTGCTGCCATTGCTGCCACCGCCAGCCCGATTCTGCCCTTCGAGATCCGTTTGGCTGCGGAGTATTGCCATTCCAGATTTCCAGCAAGCAGCTCACGGGCTGGCCGAGTCACCTGCTTGCGCAGCGTCAACCATATTGCAATTAAAGAAACCGCCACTGCCCCAACTGCGCCTTTACACAGCGTAGATGTTTTCGCATAGAAATGTATCGTCGAGCCGGCCACCGCTGCCTGCCACACTGTCGAAAGCCCATAAATCATAGCCCTCGTATAAAGCAGCCCTGCCGCTGTCCCTGCAATCGCTCCAAGTATTGCTAATATTCCGCCTTCAACGAACAGCAATCGCTTGACCAGCTTCGGCGAGAACCCCACAGCCAATAGCATTCCCACCTGCTCGCTGCGGTTCTCAACACCAAATACAAAAACAAGGCCCATCAGGACCAGAGCTGCGACGGTGATGAACATGCTGAGGCCCAGGAAAAGCTGGCCGAAATCAGTCGCTTCGTCCCCCGCCTTCAAGCCACGCTCACGCACCGATTGAAAATACAATCCTACCGAAGCTGGATTGACCGCATTCAATAACCTGGGAGCTATTGCCTCCTTGGACGTCCTGCTGTTCACATAGCGTACCGCAGTCAGCTTTCCGTAGCGATTGGCCCACATTGCTTGGCCAGCCTCAAGAGTCACGAAGGCCTTGGGCGCGCCGCGGTACTTGTCCCAATAGTCTTCATCGCGCTTGCGTATCTTATCCAGGTCAATCGGAATTCCCGGCTCCCAATCCCGGCAATTATCCGCATCCGCCAAGCCGGGGAAGTCCGGCATCAATTCGGGGTCCACAGCCAGACTCTCCATAGGCAGAATCTGCCGGACCCGGAAACTACTGCTTTGCTCACGGAGTTCATTAGCAGGCCCAACAACAAAATACGCCAGCTCAATCGCATCTCCCACTTTCGCTCCAATATCCTCAGAAAGCCACTTATTGATCAGGATTTCGTCATCCCGCATATCTTTCGGAACAAGCCCGCCGGTGCCAGCCGATCCCTCCATAGCCGTCACCATCGAATATGGCGTCGTCCGACCGTCCAAGCGAAATTCGTTTACGAAGTAGGTCAAGACTCCAACAGATCCATCACCTGCACGCATCGCAGGCCATGTTAATGACTCCTCAATAAATATTCTTCTGCTGCGTATCTCAAGCGTGCCCGCGCGTTCAAGCTCGCGAAGCTCAAGGCCCGCATCAGCAAGCTGCCAGTACTTGCTGATAGCTTTGTTCGCCCTCTCGACCGTTATGCTATCCTTCCCGCTCGCACCCACCAAGAGCATGTTCGCCTGCCCGGCGCGACCGAGTTTTTCTTGCAGCCACCGCATCGGCACAAAGACATTCAACGGCGCAACATGATTAGCCTGCAAATTGAAAAGGCCAAACTCCGGCTGCCCAGCAATCGCCGCTACAGCAAGGCGAAAGGCCACCGACAAATCCGAATCCGGCACAAGCGGCACATCCCGCGGCATAAGACCCGGCTTCTCAACTCGCAGTACCACTTCATCGCCAACCCCCACACTCAGCCTTGCTGCCAGCGATTCATTCAGGACAATTCCTTCGCTCCGATCCTGCCCAAAGGGATTCCCGCCTCCGCCAACTTTGAAAAAACGCTCGTCAACACCGAGAACCTGGATTTTGTTGGCGCGCTTTGTGCCATCCGTGTTTGCAATTAGCCCTCGCAACTGTAACACAGGCGCTACTATCGTATCCAGCTCCACAGCTAACTCGTCGGCCAATTTAGCTCTGAAGAACCTGTTCTGCGGCACGAGCGCCAGTTGTGTGGCACCCAACCGAGCTGCCGCCATCATCTTGAGACTATGACGCACCGAGTCACCTACAACCAGCGCACCTGCCAAGACAGCGGTAGTCACCGTGGCAGACAAGAGAACAGCTAGGTTCGTCCTCCAATAGAAGCTAAGGCTTCTTCTGATAAGTCGCCGCAAACTCATCCGTCGCTCCTATCCTTCAGCACGCCGCCGCTTAATTCCATAACGTGTCCCATGCGCTGTGCCAACTGGAGCGAATGTGTCACCACGATCAATGTGACACCTTCACTGCGATTCAGTTCTACCAGCAACTCAGCAATATTCTGCGAAGCCTCCTCATCCAGCGATCCCGTCGGTTCATCCGCAAGTAACAGCTTAGGCCTGTTAATGAGCGCTCGTACGACGGCCACGCGCTGACGTTGTCCGCCTGAAAGCTCGCCCGGCCGATGCAGCAAGTGGTCTTGAAGGCCCACGCGTTCCAACAGATTAGCAGCCCTTTCTTGAGCTTCCTGCTTTGAGGAGTGGCTTCTGTCCACAAGCGTGGGTATCAAGACATTTTCCAGCACAGTGCACTGAGGCAAAAGATGATGCAACTGAAACACAAAACCGATTTGTCGGTTGCGGATTCTGGCCAGTTCGACATCACTTTGCTTGGTCAGGTCTCTGGCATCAAACAACACCCGGCCGCTGGTCGGCTCATCCAGAGCACCAATGATGTTGAGCAGTGTGCTCTTGCCACTACCCGAGGGCCCGACTATGACGAGAGACTCGCCCTTCTCAACCTTTAGCGTTATATCTTTCAGAACACAGACAGTGCCCCCAGTCCCCGGTGACTCATAGCTTTTTGCGACGTTTACAAGTTCAAGCATAATGACCCTGATAAAGACTATCAAGTGATTCCTTCATATATACGCACCATTTCTTGAGCAGTTTACTCAACATTGAGTTTTTCAAACACTGCTTCTCTGCCCTGCTCGGCGCGCCTGCGACCGTCTCTTCTGTGTCACCGGCCACCGGCAGATACATGGGAATCATTAAGACATCGTGCCCTAACGTGCGCATCGCCATCACCAAAGCTGCATCGCGCACGCAATTTTCACAGTAGAAGCTATCCCCTGTGCCAGGGGTGATCCGAACAACTCTCATAAATCTGCATCCCGATCCTGTCGCGTGGCGCCAAACGCATATACATAACCGTCATCACTGCCAACAACGACCAGCCCGTTAGCCACCGCAGGCGAAGACATAACAGCTTGGCCAATCTCATACGACCATACCTCGGTCCCATCGGAGAGCCTTATCATATATACTCGCCCATCCTCAGAGCCAACAATTACCTTGTCCCCGCAAATGACCGGTGAACTATCGACCTCGCCCTGGGTCAGAAATGTCCAAACGACCGTCCCATCATCACGATTCACGCAGTGAACGCGATTGTCTCGGCCTCCGAATACAACTACACTTTCACCGACCGCCGGCGAGGAAAAAAAAGGGCAGTCGCCTTCCGTGTATTCCCACATGATTTTGCCGGCAGCGATGTCAGCCTTGATAAAGGCGTTGTCATAATTGCCGACATACACCTGCCCGTCCAAAAGTGCCGCGGAAGCAGCAATATACGAGCCGGCATCAATTTGCGTAACCTCACCACCGTCAGCCACAGACACAACGTGAATCAGCGCATCGCAGCCGCCAAAAGCGGTCTTGCCCTCGCCCACTGCCGGCGAACCATTTATATAGCTGTCCGTCTCATACATCCAAACGAGCTCACCATCTGCCGAATCTACACAATACAATTTATTATCGTAACTGCCCACAAGTATCAGTATCTGCTCACTGTTTGATGAATGTGTCCAATTCGTAGCTCCAAGAATCTCTCCCTCTGTTTCGTATTTCCATTTCAGCGAACCGTCTTTTGCATCAAGCGCATATAGGAAGTTGTCCGAGGACCCCACAAAAACCGAACCGCCAACAACGCAGGGCGTGGCCTCAACGGCATCAGCCGTTTGGTACGCCCAGACCTGCTGTCCGTTTCTCAAATCAATCGCATAAACATTTGCGTCCGATGAGCCTACGTAAACAAGACCGTCCTCAATTACCGGCGATGACCTGACTTCTCCATTAGTCTTGAATTTCCAAAAAAACACCAACGAATCCGCTAAAGCCCCTGATGCCCTTCCCAACAACCTCTGTCCGCCCCGGAACATAGGCCAACTGTCTCCCTCCACAATCAGCACTTCCGGTCGCGAGTCCGCTGTATCCTCCGCCCTGTCGTCAGCACCAAACCGACCAATCATAAGCGCAGCAACTACTGCACAGACACCAACAACAATCGCAACTGCCAAGCCAATCTTAACTGCAACTCTCATCAGCAATTCCCATATTCAGACACACCACAGAACCCAAGAATCTACTTCTCAGTCAGAACACATCGTCGTATATCACTAACGAAAAAATCAGCTATCAGCGAGCATTTTTGTAACCGTTCACGCCATACGAGTTGCGTTCTTGGCGTCATTGCGAGGAGTTCTACGACGAAGCAATCTACAATGTAACGATCGAGATTGCCACGGCCCGCCACAGGCGGACCTCGCAATGACATAAAACGGCACATTTGCCCCGTGAACAGCTGCAAATTTTGAAGGCCGACTTTGGGTCCCATCTGCCCGGCTGCCCTGTTCAATACCGGGCGAGTTTCGGCTACATTTCGACCAACAGCAGCCATATTCTACCATTTTAACCTCTCGCCGCTAAGTTTCTTTGTAAGCGTTCACGGGGTATAAGTTGCGTTTGTGCAGTCATTGCGAGGAGTTTTACGACGAAGCAATCCAAAATGTAACGATTGAGATTGCCACGGCCTTTGAAAAAGGCCTCG
>DAOWID010000048.1 GCA_030641115.1 Planctomycetota bacterium
CACTCGCTGCAATATGGTTATATCGGTGACTATGTAGAGAAGGTCGAGGCAGTTTTGGCTGACGGGAGCGTGGTCGAATTCGAGAATGATTTCGAGCCGAACGAAGCGCGGGATGAGAAGGCAGCCTCAATTGCGAGAGAGTGTATATCAGCTCTTTCGGGCAATGAGGCGATTATCGCTGAGGCGATGCCAAAATCTAACCGAAATCGGAGCGGGTATAACATTGCGGGGATTTGCCACGACAGCAGGATAGACTTGGTCCGGCTGTTAGCAGGGTCGGAAGGTACGCTCGCTATTCTTACGAAAATCAAGCTCAGGACTGTTGCGCTGCCAGTGGCAAAGGGCTTGCTGCAGCTTGAGTTTGATTCTCTTGCCAAGATGGCGCAGGCTGTGCCAATTATTGTCGGCAGGGGGGCTTCGGCGTGCGAGCTGATGGATAAGACACTGATTGATATGGCATTTAAGGCTTTGCCTGAATACAGGGACATCTTGCCTGCTGGTGCTGCGGCGATGCTTTTGGTTGAACATGCCGGTGACACACAAGAAAAGGTGCGAGAAAAAATCGATGGTACTAACGCGGCGGTAGGGGGGGTGGCGAGCGGCCGGAGTATTGTGTTTGAGCTGGAACAACAGGCGCGATTGTGGAAGTCGCGGAAAGATGCTGGGCCTTTGCTTTATAGGAAAAGGAGTAAGAGACATCCGGTGGAGTTTATGGAGGACGTCTGCGTCGATCACAAGCAGTTGGGTGAGTACATTGCAGGCTTGCAGAAGATTGAGAAGAAGTACGATTTCACGATGTCGTTTTTTGGGCACGCCGGCGATGGGGAACTGCATTTACGGCCCTATCTGGATTTGAGTGAGCCGGCCGATGTAGAAAAGATGCGGGCGATTGCAAATGAGGTCTTTGAGCTGGCCTGGTCGCTGGGTGGGTCAATCAGCGGTGAACATGCAGATGGACTGGTGCGAGCAAGCTTCATAAGAAGGCAGTATGGCGACCAATACTATGAGTTGCTGTGCAAGGTTAAGAACATATTTGATCCGAATGGATTGATGAATCCGGGCAAAATTATTAACGATGACCCGGATATCATGGTCAAGAATCTGCGGAGGCAGCATAAGATTCAGCCAACGAGAATCAAGACAGATTTATTATTTGAAAAAGATGAGCTTGAGCTAGAGCTTGAGCAATGCTACGGGTGCGGGCTTTGCCTTAGTAGAGAACCTGGTTTGCGGATGTGTCCGGTGTTTCGTGCGCTGGGTGAAGAGATGGGTAGCCCACGGGCAAAGGCGAATATCCTTCATTTCTGGGCGACAGGACAGTTGGACGAAGAAGATTTTGAGTCGCCGGAGTTTAGGAAATTTCTGGACTTGTGCATCAATTGCAAGGCCTGTCAGCAACAATGTCCCTCGGGAGTTGACATTTCCAAGTTGGTGGCCATAGCGCGGGCGGAATACGTTAAGAAAAGAGGCTTGAGGCGTGCCGAGTTGGTGTTAAGTCATAATCGCTACTTGAGTCTGCTAGGCAGTATTTTTGCTCCCGTTTCAAATTTGTCCCTGCGACTGCCCGTATTTAGGTGGCTGCTTGAGAAAGCGGTGGGACTGGACAGAAGACAAGAGATGCCGCGGTTTGTGCGTGGGTCGTTTTTGAAGGCTGGCCGGAAATATTTAGCTACATCTGAGCCGATAGAAAAGCCGATTGATAAGGCGGCGTATTTTGTGGACACGTATGCAAATTATAACGACCACGAATTGGGCTTCGCTGTGCTCGATGTCCTGCGGCACAATGATATTGAGGTGGTTTTGCCGAAGCAGAGGCCCGCTCCGCTGCCGGCGATTGTGTACGGAGATGTCAAGAGAGCGCGCAAGGATCTGTCGTACAATGTAAAACATCTGGCTAAGGTTGTTCGCGATGGTTACAAAATTGTTTGTTCTGAGCCGAGTGCTGCCTTGTGTCTGAAGGAGGAGCTTCGGCATTTTGTTGCGGGGGAGGATGCGAAGCGTGTGTCGGAGAGTACGTACGAGTTGATGAATTATCTGTATTCGCTGCATTCGCAGGGGAAGTTGAAGACAATTAAGGGGCAACCCCACGTAAAACGTGGGGCTAAATACGAGAACTCCCAAGGGGACCTGGGAGCTAAACGGGGAATTGATTTTGTCTATCACTTGCCGTGTCATTTGTGTGCAGTGGGTCAGGAGACGTCCAGCATAAGGCTCTTGCAGGAACTTTGCAGTGTGAGTATTGTTGACCTTAAGGCCGGCTGCTGCGGGCTGGCAGGGACATTCGGCATGCAGAAGAAGAATTATGAGCTTTCCTCGATGATATCGAAGAGTCTGAAGGAAGCACTGGAAAAATCGCCAGTGAAATACGTGCTGACGGAATGCGCCGCGTGTGGGATGCAGATACGGCATATAAGCGACTGTACGGTGTGGCATCCGATCAAGGTTATTGCTGAAGCGTATGGAATGGCGTAGGGCTTGGAGAATGATTCGGTCTGACGAGACAGGCGGTGAGGCGGATACGGGCACACTGAGTTTGATGAGGCTGTGTGCAGAGAAAGGATGCCACAAAAATGGCGAGAAAAATTCTGTTAGAGATTTGCCTTGGGAGTTTGGTATAATGGAATAGGAATTAGGCTGCGAGGCAGAACTATGAATCGTTTGGCCAAGCTGGCAGTAATCTGTACGGTCACTATAACCTCAGTGAACTCAATCTGCTATGGGGGGCTTCGAGCGCGCGTTGAGGATGCAGTACTTGTCGAGCGGTCGGAACTTATCGTTATCGGTCACCTGAAAGCGGATTCTATTAGGTATGTCCCGCACAAGCATGAGCAGAATGAGGGCATGAGCTGGGAGCATCATGCTATGCTTGCTGTTACGGAAGTTTTGAAGGGAAAGCTTGATGAAAAAGAGATGGCTATCGTGATTCACTACGGACTTGATCCGTATATTGGCGGGTACTATCTGAAGGATGGAAAGACGTACAGAATTTTTGCCGGGGACAGTAGCTTTCCGAAAGATCGGATAGTGATAAGGGACACGGGCAACAGTGCAATCAGTCTTAGGCTGCTTGTCGAGGATGCGGGCAAGGACAATATCTGGTTTCTTCAAAGAAGAAGCGGAAGGTATGGCCGCAAAAGTGAAAACGGGCGGTTTGGTATTGCGGATCCGGAGGAGCTTCAACCGATATCTATGAAAGGCTATATTCTCGCGTGTTTAGCCGAGCAGCCGGAAAAGGCCATAAAGGAACAGCTCAGGAAGGAACCGCATTTAGCGAAACGCGTTGAGGACTACCTGGTTTATGCACAATTTCAGCGGGTCCTGAGTATTTCGGATCCGAACGAGAAGGCTGTACGCTTGTCTCGTTACATCTCGCCAGCGATGGCACCAAAGAACTATAGGGGCCGATATGATTCGCACGTTAGGATACATCTTGGCGAACTCGGTGACTGTGCGGTGGAGCCTTTAGTGGATATCCTTGCGAAGGCCGACCCACGTAATAGGCTGAACACGGTCGTTCTGACGTTATGCGATATCGGCAAGCCTGCTAAGCCGGCTGTCCCGCATTTGCTAAGAATGCTTCAACAGGAATCGCGGACTTCCACTTACTACATTCTGGCCGCGTTGCAGACCACAGGCGATCTGACGGTGGTTGATTCTGTCAGACCTTTTCTGGCCGACGAGAACATGCAAGTGCGAGCTCAGGCGGCTGAGACACTTGCCTGGTTAGGTGATATGGAGTCGTTCGATCTGATAGCAGCGGCGATACCGCAAGAGGTGAAAGAGCGCGATAATCTCAATGTGTCAGATATGTGCGGCTATGTCTCAGATATGTGTGAGGCACTGTATCGGCTAGACCCTGCTGGGGCTAGGCCGATCATAAGAAAGGTGAACGCAAGAATCCCAACTATGGACATCACCAGGTTCATATCCAGATACAAGGATAATGATGGTTGATAACCTGACGGTTGCCGGGTGGAATGTGATGCGGTGCTACTTATCCTCAAATTCGATGTCATCTTCAATGGTGATTTTTTCGTCCGGCATCCCGGGATCATAGATCTTAGGGACGACAGATGTTGGTTCAAGTATTGTCCTGTCCTCGGCAAGTTGTCCTGATTGTTCCGCATTTCTTATCATCCGGACGTCACTGTGGTATCTTGTTCACTCAATTATACTCAACCATGACCGAAAGCTCTGTGCCGAACCATTTGGCTGCTGTTTCACAGTAGCGTGCCACGCTTTCTTTGAACCAGGGGGGCTTAGCGGCCTGGATCTTGCCGATGACGTAATAGCCTATCGCCATCATGGCCGCATATTCG
>DAOWID010000344.1 GCA_030641115.1 Planctomycetota bacterium
GCCTCAAGCGCAGCTTGGGGATGGCAAAGCTCCAAAAGCGGCGTAACCATCCCCAAATCCTTCGGATTTGAGGCTGCCACCCACTATGGAGCCACAAATCAATGTTACCCAGAATCTGAGCTGTTTGAACCATGCCCAAAATCCGCATACGACTACGGTGGTACCATCCCGTTTCAGGTAACTTACTTGCGTCTTTTCTTTTGGAATTCGCCCCATGGCTTGACGTTGCTTCGTTTTGCCCAGGCATTGTACATATCGACGAGTCGGCCGGCAATCTCCGGGTGTTTGTCAGCCAGATTATTTAGTTCTGTTCGGTCAGCCTCTATGTCATAGAGTTCCCATCGACCCGGGTATTTGGATACGAGTTTCCATTTGCCTTTTCGCACGGCCCGGTTGCCTTCGTGCTCCCAGTACAGGGCCTCGCGTTCGATGGGTCTGTTATCTAAGGCCGGCAGCAGACTTTTACCTTCGAGCGGTATAATCTGGTGACCTTTGCACTCGGATGGATAGTCTGTGCCGGCTACGTCGATGCAGGTTGCCATGATGTCGATGAGATGGCCGGGCCGATGCCGAAGCTCGCCGCGCGCCTTCACCGTGGAGGGCCAATGTGCAATCAGAGGCGTGGCGATACCGCCTTCGTGGACCCAGTGTTTGTACAATCGGAAGGGCGTATTGGAAGCGTTGGCCCAAGCCCTTCCGTATGCGATGTAAGTATCAGCTGGTCCAGGCATTACGCCTTCGCCCGTGCGTACCGGCCGGCCATCACGCGTGACCTTAGGCTGCATGTCGTACTGAAGCTCGTTCCTGGCCATGGGCTTCAGAACCACCTCTTTGGATGGGTCTGGCTTGATCGGGCCGCGGCTTCCATATTCTTCTGCGCAGCCGCCGTTGTCGGCTAGGAAGAGGACCAATGTGTTGTCGAAGCTGCCGGTCTTCTTCAATGCTGAAACGATACGTCCTATGCCCTGGTCCATACAATCGACCATTGCTGCGTAGACCTCCATGCGGCGACAATGCCACTCTTTGTTTTTTGCATCTTCCCACGGCGGGACTCTTGAGTCACGGTCCGTAATCTTCCATTTGCCCTTGACGATTCCCATTTCTATCATGCGCTTGTGCCGTTCAGCGCGCAGCACATCCCAGCCTTGGTCGTAGCGCCCTTTGTAGCGGGCAATATCCTGGGGCAGCGCATGCATTGGCCAGTGTGGTGAAGTATAAGCGACATAAAGGAAGAAAGGCCCATTGCCGCTTTGTGATTTATGCTCCGAGATGAACTTTGCAGCGTTGTCACTAATGGCGTTGGTGTAATAGAAGTCATCGGAATCGGGCGGGATCTGCGTATTATCGCGTGTCAGGGAACACGGATCGTAGAAACTGCCGGCACCGTGAATAGTCCCGAAAAAGCGGTCGAACCCGCGTTGGCGAGGCCAGTTGTATTTCGGGCCTTCTGGCCTGCGGTGCTTGGTCACATGCCACTTGCCCGACATATACGTGCTATAGCCTGCCTGTTTGAGCACCTCGGCGATGGTGACACAACGGTTGTTGAGGTCTCCGCGGTAGCCGTCATAGCCTTTGTCGCTCATCATATGTCCGACGCCGGCCTGGTGCTGGTAGAGCCCGGTCATAAGGGCGGCTCTGGTAGGGCAGCAGCGGGCTGTGTTGTAGAACTGTGTGAACCGCAGGCCGCCGGCGGCAAGTCGGTCCAGATTGGGCGTGCGGATTTCGCCGCCGTAGCAGCCGATGTCAGAATAGCCCATGTCATCAGCCATAATCAGGACAACATTGGCTCGTTTGCGCCCATTGGCAGGTGTCTGCGCGAGGCTGCTGCACCCCGGCAGCACCAGCGACGTCACACCTACTCCCATGGCTTTGATAAAATCACGACGCGTGTAACTGTCTCCGCTCATATCTAATTTCTCCTTGTCAACCGAGTAGTGTACTACTGCCAAGCAAGCTTGTGGGTGTTCTGGCACAGTTTTATAAAAGACTTAGCAAAAATGGGAGTGCAGGGGCTCGAACCCTGGACCTACGGCTTAAAAGGCCGTTGCTCTACCGCCTGAGCTACACTCCCAAAAAAGTTTTAAGGCCTTGCAATATAACAACTTCCTGCACATGCTGTCAATCCCTTCATTGAGCAAAAAAGCTAAAAAACCGTATTTGCGTCATTTTTGCGTCACTCACTTTGCACGCCTCGCAGGATTTTATTCATCATTTTGCTTGCCGAGACAATATCCTCGGAACGCACAGCGAGGTAATACTTCCGTGTTGTAGTAATATCAGAGTGCCCGGCAAATTGCTGAACCACCTGGATCGGCAAATGTTGTGCCCAATTTGTAATTGCCGACCGCCTGAGATCATGAGGTGTGCATTTGTCTATTCCGGAGCGACGACGAATAACATCAAAATCACGACTTACATTGTTTAGGATCTCACTCCTTGAGTTCCACTTTCCAGCCTTTTCTCGTTCCGTAATTCTGGCGAATCTTTTCGGCGAGATGAAGATGTAAGCATGCCCCTCTATTGATGTTGCTTGAAGATCAGCCAGCAGTTGTGTTGTCTGCTCTGACATTGGGACTATACGGTTCTCATGGTCTTTAGTCTTGAGATAGAGCTTTTGAATCAAAATGCTAAGCACTAAATCCTAAGTTCTAAACAATATCGAATGTTCAAAACACCAATTCTCAAAACAAAAAAGTCCGCCCGTGGCTCCGCGAGGCGGCCGCCGCTAACACATGAGTCAGAGCCCACACCTTCTCCAAGCGTGCCTCTAACAGTGTCTACTTAAGCAGTATCTGGCAACGCGTTTGCAGGGGCTCTCGAATATCTATGAGCTCATCTTCCTCACCGAGATAGGTCTGCAGGAAGTTCAACATCTTGTTGGTATGCTCATAACCTGTCGGGTACGCGAACAAGTATTTCACACAGCTATCCACCGCCTCGACCGTGACACCGGCTGCTTCTGCATGCCGCATCTCTACCACAAACCGATGCCCGTGTTCTTTACACGCCGTGTCAAGGGATCGCTTCAACCTTTCAATAGCCGAATCCACCGCTTTTCCAAGCAGCGTTGCGTCATCGGGAAGCTCCAACGGATCTTCCGGCACGTTTCGCGCGGGATCGGCTGACACAAAACGGTCCGACCGCACGTGCTTGCCCTCCAGGCGTTCGGCTAAGATCAACTCGCCTGTGGCGGTATCCAGCATTTTCAGCATACAACTGACCTTTGTTGTCCAGGAGGCTGTCTGAATCGGATACCGATGTTTGACCAAGTTTGGCACAAGCACAACTTGCGGCGTCACGGCCAAACGCAACTCTGCGGCCCCCACGTTGGTCGCCGCGTTCACCAAACGCTGCCGTGCCTCAGCCACATCCGCCCGAGCCTTTCGCTTTCTAGCCCGCTCCTTTGCATCGTCTGGATTCGCGTGTTCATACCGCGCCAGTCGCGCATCCGCCTCGGCCAGTCTCCTGCGGGATCTCTCGAGCTCTCGCAGTGCAGCATCAACCTCGGCTGCTGCGTGCGCATAGTCCGGATTGGGCTCTGACCGAAATCCATCTTGGTAGGTCGACTCACCATGCCCCGTCTGCTGGGTCTCGGTCATCACCTTACTCTCGAGAAGCTGCCCTACGATCATCGCATCAAGCCCGTGTAGCTTGCCGGCAGGCACATGGAACCGCGGATCAACCACCTTACTCATATTGAAATCCTGCTCATCGAGAATCTTCCGCAGGTCAATTCGTTCCACTAACATCACATTCGCCGGCCGCGCGCGCGTCAGATGCTCCAGCGCTGCCGATCCTAATGCGTCCGCTATGGTCTGGTACTCCGGGGCTGTCCGAAATCCGAGAAACGCGATTACGTAGCGGACCTCCTCTCGCACCTGACCTGCGGACTGGCCAAGTTGACGCCTGGCCTCGAAACTGCCCGGCTTATAGCCCAGTGCAGCCGCCGCATGCAGTGTAGCGCATCCACTTGCCCCGTTGCGAAGGTGCTGCTGTGAGCTCTCCAGGTGGACTTCAGCCAGCCGCGACCGCACTTCGGCTTCCAGGGCATCTACGCCGCCGTATCCTTCCAGCAGGTCACGACTCTTGCCGAACATGCGGAGCGCTGCGGCGTACTTGCCTGCTTCCATCTCCTGCCGGCCATGGCTAATCCACCGGTCGCACACCGACCGTCGCGCCCGTCCCAGCAAAGCTGGCAGCTCAGCGTGCGACGAATGAAGCCGGTGCGCCTGCTCGAGAATACGCAGCGCTTCTTCGCAATCTCCCTGCTCCAGCAGTGTTTGCCCGCGCGCAATAAGTCCGGCAGCTTCGCGTCGGTCCCCGACCGTCCGTAGCACCGCCTGTGCTTCCCTCCCCGCATCGCGGTAGGTCAGCGCCACTTGTGCTTCAGCCTGTGCTCCTTCAAGGTCGTTCTGGTGTAAACGGTCTTGCGCACGTGCCACATAGTACTGATATGCCCGCTCCTTTATCTGCTTCAGGTCGCCCTGGCCGCCGGGTAACGTCTTATATAGCTGCAGCGCCTCAGTCATGCGCTCCACCGCTGCCCTCCACTGCCTTTGCTCTGCCAGCGACAGCGCCGTGGTGCGCAATTGCTCAGCATCCGCAATGGCTTTGTGCACGCGCTGGCGAAACGCCCAGTACGGCTGCTCCTGTGGCAAGCACTTGATACACCGCTCGATAAGCATCTGTGCCGCCCCGAGATCCGCCTGCGCGAAGCGATCCTCTGCCTGGCGATAGTAGAACTGGCCTGCCTCACGTTTGACCGCTTCCAGCTTCTTGCGATAGCGCTGCACGGCTTCATCGTTGTGGCCTTCCTCTGCCAGTGCAACAGCCTCCTCCAGTTCTCCAATAGCCCTTTCGTACTGGCCCTGCTCCGATAGCTTGGCCCCTCTTTTATACGCCTTCTGATGTGCGCAACCAGCCCCAGCCAGCAGCACCGACAACGCCGCCAGGCCCAACAGGCACATAGCTGCGCAAGGCTGCTTACTTTTGTTGGTTTCCTTAGCACGTCCTATTCGCATCATTTCGCCCCACCTTTCTCCTTGGCCCAAGACATCCGGGCACTTACATGACCAAATTGTAAGACCGCACCATATTCTATCGTCCCTCCCGCTTGAAGCAACTGCTATATATATAAGGCTACGACAATCGCACGAGTCACGCAAATTCTGTTTCGACGACTGCTTTTGCGCCCCACCATTATTCTTGTTGACAAACGAACTCACGTGTGCTAACCTAAACCTCACGGATGGTTATAGACGAGACCCAAATAAGCAACAGAGGTAAGAAGACGGGCAATTTCAAACCAGTCCTGAGTGTAATCGAAGGATGTGAAATCTTAAATCTGAAATTCTATATGCCTATGCAAGATACGAAAGCACCTCAATGAAACGGAGAAATAAGTATGTTGTCACCAGATTTCTATAGGTGTCGATTGAATCCTTGATTTGGAGGATACAGATTTGGCATTGCTTGACTCGATAATTGATTGGGCGCAGAATGACTTGCCCGATTGGCAGGCTGACGCTGTTCGGCGTCTCCTTACTCAAGAGACCTTGGCTGAGACCGACAAAGAGGAATTGCTGCATATCCTAAAGAGAAAATATCAACTGTGTGGTGATGACAGTGCGCCTCCAGAACCGCGACCTCCGAAAAAGGGAGACATCTCTGGGGCTCCAGAGGAAACGGCAAAAATATCTCTTGAAGCAATGACAAACCTTTGTAGCGTAAATGCCGTGCCTGATGGCTCCGGTCTCTCATTTGGTTCCACCGGTTTGACTCTCATTTACGGTGAAAATGCAGCTGGCAAATCGGCCTACGCACGTGTTCTCAAAAGAGCTTGTAGCGCTAGGCAGAAAGAACGTATTCATCCTAATGTTCATAAGAAAGGTTCTGCAGCGCCTGCAAAAGCGCTTTTCAGGATTTCGTTGGTGGGAGGTTCAGAACAGCAAGTGGCATGGGAAGATGGTAAGTCAGGTCCAGATATTTTAGTTAATATTAGTGTGTTTGACTCAAAATGCGCCCGTATCATAGTGAATAAAAAGAATGAAGTCGTTTATTTACCCTACGGTTCTGATGTGTTTCAAGGTTTAGTCAATCTGCTACAGGAGCTTCGTCAGGAACTTGAACAGGAAAAACCCTCTCCTGAGAAACTCATATATCAGGACATACCCGAACAGACTTCGTCGGGTCAATTCATGAATAGGCTAAAACATACTACACAGCTCAGAGAATTAGAACAACGCACTGAATGGAATCCGCAAGATGAACAAAAGTTGTCAGAATTGACGAGAACTGTTGCAAAAGTTGAGGCTGAAGACCCTACACAGCAGGCGGTGAAACTTCGCAATCAGAAAGGTCGAATAATCCAGCTAAAGACTGAAATCGATAAGATTGCTTCTGCACTTTCCGAGGAAAAAGCCACTCTCTTATTGAAACAGATTCGTGATTATGTGGCCATAAGAAGAGCGTTCTCAATATCATCTCAGACTTCCCTCGGCGATGAACCATTGCAGGGTTCTGGCAAAACAACAGAATGGCAAAAGCTTTACGAAGCTGCTGAAGAATATTCCACTCAAGTGGCTTACAAGGATATAGATTTCCCTAACACGGCTCAAGATAGCCTTTGCGTCTTGTGTATGCAGCCGCTGTCGGAAGACGCGCGTCAACGATTAGATCGTTTTAAGAAGTTCATGAAAAGGACAACAAAAAAGAGCCTTGATTTTGCTGCTGAATTGCTGACACGCACCCTAAAAGAACTGGAAGATGCCGATCTTCCTGATATGGAATCGTACAAAGACGTTATGGACGAGATCAGGAATAGGGAGGCCCAACTTGCGAAGCAGATAGAAGATTACTTACCCGCTATGCTCGCCCGCAAGATGAGTATGATCCACTCTGGTACTTCTAAGGAAATCCGCGATTTTCCACCAAGTCCGCCAAATCCAAGTGCGTCCATTGCTAAAGTTGCTGAAACCATCGAAAAGGAAGCCGCGATTATCGAAAAGACTGCGAATCCACAAGAGCTTTCTGCGTTGAGAACTGAAAAAGCTGAACTTCAGGCCAGAAAGAATCTCTCCGAGAGGAAAAACACAATTCTAAATTACTTGGATTCTCTGAGGACCGAGAATAAGTATGATGAGTGTCTGAAAGCGACGAGCTTCAAGCACATTACTTATAAGGGCAAGAGAATCGTCTCAGAATTCATAACTGATCGACTGAAGGAGTGTTTGGATACTGAATTGAAATACTTCGGTCTCGATTTGGCCTTGGAATTGAAGCCATCTGGCGTTGAGGGTGAGACAATTCATGAGTTGAAACTTGCAGGTTGTCAACTGCCACCAAAGGCCGCGATTTCAGATATACTATGCGAAGGTGAACAAAAAGCGCTGGCTCTCTCAGCTTTTTTAGCTGAGTTAAAAGCCTGCCAACATGAATCACCAATTGTTCTCGATGATCCCGTATGTTCCTTAGACCACCAATGGCGGAGGAAAACTGCAGCTCGTATTGTTGACGAAGCAAAATCCCGCCAAGTGATTATCTTTACTCACGATATTGCTTTCGCCCACGACATCATGGATGATGTCGCAAGAGAAAACGTTCCTTTACGTGTACAGTATATTTACCGAACTGCCGGTATCCCTGGGTACGCTGATAGCAACCTACCCTGGGGTGCGGGAACTGTAGCCCATAGGTTAGATGAGCTTAAGAAACTTTGCAGCAAAGCACGTAAAACTCATACTACCGCAACTGACGCAGAGTATTCAGAACTTGTTAGCACTTTGTATTCTAAACTAAGGGCTACTTGGGAGAGAGCGGTTGAGGATGTCGCCTTCTGCAGAACTCTTTTGCGGCACCGGGATCACATCAGTGTCAATTTGGAATTCAAGAAAGTCTCGGTTTTGGATTTGAGGGATTGTGAGGATTTGATCAACGCCCATAAGAAATGCTGTGACATTACTGAGTCCCATGACCTCTCCAGAGCCAGGGGGCCGTCATTACCCAATCCAACCGAAATCAGCACAGACATAGCATCCCTTGAAGATTGGATCACCCGCATCAAAGATAAGCAGAAAGTTATAGTTTAGATTAGCTCATCGGGGGGACTAAAGGTTTCCGGATAATCGAGAATCGAGCATCGA
>DAOWID010000082.1 GCA_030641115.1 Planctomycetota bacterium
ACTACATTCTTTCACCTCCTTGTTTTTTATGCTTGTTTTTTGTTATGACTTATTGCAACATCATTATTTACAAGAAGTTATGAGACACTTTTACAGAAAGAACTTTTTGGTTGCGGCCGATGGGCGAAGCCCGAGGCCGCGCCAAGTTCTCTGTGCCCTCTGTGGCTACAAAGAAAACGAGTATCAAGCATCCGGCATCGAGTATCCTAATCACCAGTCAACTAATTCTCTAATTCACTAATCCACTCTTCGATCTTCTCCACCTCCGACTGCATTCCGATTTTCTTGAAAAGCGCCTGCGCCTTCTCCCCGTACTGCCGTGCCATTCTATTGTCCCCGCGCTTCTCGTAGATCAGCCCCATATTGCCGTATTGACTTGCCATTCCCTCCAGCCGGCCAAGCTTCTGGTCGATCTCTAACGACTTCTTATACATCTGCTCGGCTTTGTCCAAATCTCCTCTTCCTGCATAAACTAGGCCCAGATTGCCATAGTCACTTGCCACACCCTTTAACAGTCTAAGGCTTTCGTGTATCTCCAAAGCCCTGCGGATCGTCCTTTCAGCCTTGTCCAATTGTGCAGAATCGTAGTAAACCCCACCGAGGTTGAGACAATCGCTTGCCACTCCATTCGGATCCCGCAGCTCTTCGTGCAACTGCAAGGCCTTAAGGATTATCTTCTCAGCCTTATCTAAATTCCCGCCACGTCGATAAATTATCCCAAGATCCGAATACTGGTGTGCCACTAGTTTTGTCAGTCCAAGATGTTCCGTAATCTCTAATGATTTACCATACATCCGCTCGGCCTCATTTAACTCGCCTCGCTTTGCATAAATCAGGCCGAGGTTCCCCAGCACCATTGCGTGTGTTTTAGAGCCCTTTTCGACAACCCGCAATACCCTTTCCGAAAAACTAATCCCCATATCCAGCAGACCGAGTATCAAAAGCGATTCTGTACACTCATTTACAAACGCATCTACAAACGCTTGTTTCCCTTCAGCAGCCAGGACATGTTCCGGCAACCTCATCGCCGCAAGCGCATCCGGCTTTGTCTGCTTCTCAGCAGCCTCTTTGAGTTTCTCGCGATATACGCCCACCGCCCCCCTGTGATACTCCCTTTTCTCGTCTTCGCCGATTTGGCCTAATATATAATCCGCCAATATGGCATGATATATCCGCCTGCCATAAGCCTCCTGCCGCAACAACGCGCGAGGGTAAGTTCTTCTTTGCATGCTGCTGCGTCTCGTTGCGCTGAGGCCACTTACCGCTTGCACAACATCATCAGGCACGGCAACCTCCAAAATTGCGTAAGCCTCAAATAAGCGAACCGCATCATTTCCAATGTTACAAACCTGGTCCCACTGTGATTCAGCGATGGCATCCGGCGTCGGGTCCTGCGGCAAATCATCCACACTTCTGGTTCTCTTGACGATATCCAGCGCGGCCTGAACTGCATAAGGATGTCGCCTGTACCGTGCTACCGACTGGCGCAGCAGCTTCTCCGATTTTCCGACCTGCTTGGCCCGTAGCCGTACGAGTTTCTCGACTTCTGTCTGCTTGAGCGTACCGAGCCTCTTGCGCGGAATGCGTATAACCTTGTCTAATCCTCGGAATGAGCGGCTCTTGGCAAGCTCGTCCTCCGGCCGTTGGGCGAATACAAACTTGATTCGTTCCGGCAGGTCGCGAACAATAATCCTCCATGCATCGGCACTCTTGTCAGGCATGGTTTTCTCTGGATCGATCACGAATATCATGCGTCTCTTTTTCGCCAGATTCTCGCTCAATGCCGTTAAAACTTCAAGAAACTGTGCCCGCACATTGCCGGTTTTCGCCCGCTCAGATAGGCTGATTATAAGGTCGGCAAGTGCCTTAACGCTTGGTCCGACGAGAGGAATCAGACCCCCAGCCCCAAAAAGTGCCGCCAGTTTTTGCTTATTCTTGCTGATGAGTTTCCTGGCCTTATTACGCAATGAGTCAATCGCATCAGCCGCATCATTCATGATGTCTATCATTACTCTATTGACGTCGTCGCTGGGAGTAATGTCATAGCGTATCGACCACCAGTTATGCTTTTCTTCTGTCCGTTTTGCGCACTCGTCAATCAGCCAAGTCTTCCCCATACCCCTATTGCCGACGACTAGGATGCCTTGCCCCAGCGGGTCTTGCAGGGCCTTCTCAAGTTGCTTCAACTCAGCTTTTCTGCCGACAAATATCATATCGGAAGGCCTATTGGCTCAAAAATGTTTAGCCCCCAAATTTATTTGGGGGTTTACTTGCCCCTACAACCAATACAAGAACAACCGTTACCAACAGACTCCCCACCATACTAACAACGACGCGCAATTCTCCTGCTATTTCGAATCGTGATAAAATCTTGTCAAAAATAGCCAAGGAAACGATAAAGACCATCATTGGCAGCAGGAAAGCAACAACGGCCTTTAGTGCAACCGAAGAGCCGCCAGCATTTCCGAGTTTCTCGTAGACCTTTTGGCAATTGTGCTCTTGGTCGCAGCCTTGACAGGATTCTTGCTCGTCCATAGTTTTGACTACCATATAAAACCCAGCAAGGTTTATAATAAACACCGGCCAGGTTTTCAAGCATAAACTTTGGCTTTTGGGGTAATGATCATGCACAAGAAGTTGACGTTGTCGATATTTGGCTTGCTCGCTTGTTTGTTCACGGGCTGCGCTGTCAATCCGATAACCGGTGAAGAGGAGCTTATGTTCTATCCGGAAACGAAGGATGTTGCGATAGGCCGGAAATATGCTCCCGAAGTTGAGAAGCACATGGGCGGTAAGATCGCCAATGAGACCCTGCAAGCTTATATCGACAGCATCGGCCAAAAAATCGCTCGTGTCAGCCACAGGCCGGATCTGGAATACCACTTCGTGGCACTTGACCACAAATCACTGAATGCACTTGCCCTGCCCGGCGGATATATCTTTATTACAAAGGGTCTGCTCGAGAAGCTGGAAACGGAGGCCCAACTCGCCGGCATACTCGCTCATGAGACGTCGCACGTTGTTGCTCGAGATACCTCCGTGGCCTTGAGCCGGGCGCAAGCTATGGACCTTTTCGTGGCTGCGATGGCGGTCAGCGGCGCGACTCCGGCGGGCGCTGTCAAGATGGCACACTTGACACGAGTGTTCTTGGGCCTGCGGTACAGCAGGAAGGATGAGCGGGAGGCTGATTTGGGCGGGTTGGATTATATGGTTCGAGCCCGCTACAACCCTCAAGGCATGGTCGAGACTATGCAGATACTCCAGGAGGAAGACACACGCAGGCCGATTGAATTCTTTTCGACGCACCCATCGCCGCATAACCGTATTGCGTATTTGACGGAAGCGATCCAGACGAAGTACTCGCGAGTCGCGCGGTTGAAGGTCGGAGAGGAAGACTATCGTAGCGCCGTGCTGCAATACTTGACAAATAACAAGAAGCCAAAAACTGCACCTGTTGAGCCTTGACCTGCGACTAATAGTGTGTCAAATTCGAAGTCATTGGTAAGAACCCCACGTGAAACCCATTCGGCTATGCTCAGGGCAGACGTGGGGCTAAATATTTAACGTCCGGTTTTACCGCAGGTTCTGAACCATAAAATCAATATCGACAGACTACTAACGTGTTGACTCTGGCGGTTTGCTTTTATGGCCTTGGCTATCCTGCCTGGCGGCGTTCACGAGCCTTCTGTCTGTCATCTTCCATTTTGCTAAAGCCGCATTCCGGGCACTTGTCGTCAAAATCGCCAGATTTGCCATGGAAGAACATGTGCCCACACTTTGGACACTTTACGGCTCGGTAGACGCTATCCTCACCGCACTTCCGGCAAGTAAGGGCCGGCGTCTGCATTGACATCGGATTCGCCCGCATCTTTTCTTCTATCTGCGTGTAGTAATCTTTCTTGTCTATCTCGTATGCTTCCTTGCACTTTGGATTGTTGCACATGACCCAGTACATCTCCTCACCGCGTTTGATGCTATCGAGGCCACCGCTGTCTCCTGATCGGCTCTTGATAAATACTATAATGGCCAAGAGCAGGCAGACAGCTATGACAATGACATAGATCGTGTTCTTCATACCAAGACCTCCCAATACCAAATACCAGTGTAACCAGCGGTTTACGCAAGTAGATTATTAGCTACCTTTTTATGTTTTGTCAAACGCTTATTTTTGTTATTTGTGACCCGACTCAATATCTCTCGGTGTCCCAGTTCGACGTGACGCCATCTGCAGGATTCTGCCTGGTTCCTCTGGAAAGCCTGTGCGCGCCGAAAGATAAGCTGATTCAATGACGGCCATGTTCTTTAGGTTTTCTCCGCCGCTACTGCAAAGCTTGTTCTCATCGGGGGCTAATATGCTCAGGGCAAAACTCTCCAATAGACTTGTCGTACGGTAAAGGGCATTGTCGTCGCACCGCAATTGCTCGCTGCTCTGGCCGGCACCATCGACGACAGTAAACCGCCTGTCACTTACTGTCAGAATCTTGTCCTTGCCATACACCCTCAAGGAGTTCTCTCTCGGCCCCATCCCCGTGCGCCGAGATGCTATCAGGTTGCCAATGAGAGTGTCGCTAAATTTCATTGTCACTACCGCCGTGTCCTCGGTCAAATAAAGGCGCTGTTGTTTATCCAAAGCCTGGTTGCCGTGCAGTGAATAAACCTGCTCTGGCACGGAGAAGTTCCACAGAATCTGATCGATCATTTCGTAACAGTTGCGCAGCAGTACGCCACCGCCGGCCAATTTAGGGTCGGTCTCCCAGGCGAGCTGGCTTTCCGAGCGGACTGTGTCGTGCTTGGGATCGCGGTGGGCTTGGTCGCCAACATTGTAGAAAGCGGTTATCAGGAAAATCTGTTCGATCTTGCCCTCGCGCACATACTTGCGCAATGCCAGAAAGCTTCGGGCGAATCGGCTGGGACTGGCAATGGCAAATTTCACGTTTTCATCCGCAGCAAGCCTGACAAACTCGGCTGCTTCTTCAAAATTCCTTGCTGCCGGGGCCAGCTTGAGTATGTTGAATTTCTTTTTCATCGCTGCTCGGATATGCTCATCACAACTGTACATAGCAGCAGCAACCAGCAGACAGCCTATGTCATTCCCGCGAAAGCGGGAATCCATCCCCGTTATCAATTGTCGGTAATCGTCATAAGCTGCACAGTGGTATTGTTCAGCGATTTTTTCGGCGAGCACAGTTTCCTTGTCGGCGACGGCTTGGATGTGAAAATGATCAATTTCAGATGCCGCTTTGAGCAGAAGCCGGCCACCCTCATTAAGGCCGAGCACCGCAGTTTTCAATTTGCCTTCACTCATCTTCAAAAAATCCTTCTTGACCAAGGACTTCTGACACGGAAAAAATCGGGGTGAAAGGATTCGAACCTTCGACCTCCTGCTCCCAAAGCAGGCGCTCTAGCCAAGCTGAGCTACACCCCGAGAAAACATCTAACACACATTCTAACAATCATTCTACACAAATCACGTCAGCATTACCATGCAATAAAATCACATTCTGATCCAGACAAGGACCTCATTGGTAAGGGGACCACTGTAGTGGCAGTCTGACATATACTTTCATCTGTGAATACTTGTAAGACTTTATATGCAAAGAAGTTGTGCGTCCGTACAATCTCATAAACAAAGTTAGGCGAGATCTTTTCCGGTAACCGTTCACGGCGTGTAAGTTGCGTTCTTGGGGTCATTGCGAGGAGTTTTGCGACGAAGCAATCTAAAATGTAACGATTTAGATTGCCACGGCCTTTGAAAAAGGCCTCGCAATGACATAAAA
>DAOWID010000333.1 GCA_030641115.1 Planctomycetota bacterium
GCTCAATCTGTTGGCGCATCGAATATCGTTGTTGGCGTTGCTGGTGCAAAGGACAGGGCATGAAGTCCTCCATGTCTGCGCGGGGACGTTTCTGCAGCATTCGGCTGCCAGCCTGGATTATTGCCAGAGCTTCAATATAGCCCGGATCGCTGGTGTCTTTGAACTTGTTCAAGCATGGACTGAGTTCGGGGCGATCGAAACTGATCTGCGGACCTAAATTTGTTTTGTAATTGGCAAGCTTCGCGAATGGTGTGCCGGTTATTTCGGTAAGGCGCTTGATCTGCGGGTCGCTTAGCGGAGAGCGCCCGGCTAAGTTATCCGGATAGGCACAGCCATAACTCGGATAATACGGCGCATTCAGGTCGATCCATGTCACGATAGTCTCAAACTCAGCCTCCGTGAGTCTGACATCATTGTGTCCTTGCCGTATTACCTTGACAAGCTTACTTGCGTGCGAACCCCATGAATAAGCCTGCTGAATGTAGGATGGCCCTGCGCCGATGGCTTTTATGTATTTCTTTCGCCACAGTTCGTTGTAAGAAGTGTTGAACGTATTCGTCCGGTCGGCGGCGAGATGGAGCTTCTTGCCTGCGTCTTTGCCGTAGTCGTGGCACGTGACGCAGTGCTTGTTGAAAACCGGCTGAACTTCGCTAATGTAGCTGAACAAGCGCGGTTTTCCATGCCAACCGCGAAGTTTGCTTGGCGGACGTGTCAGGGCCATCGGCATCTTTCTGTGTAACTGGAGCGGTGCGGAACGACGGTTCTCATGACACCCGATGCAGCCAGTCACCTCGCCGGACTGGACAATTGTGCCGCTGCGCATGGACTGGACCATCATTTTGTTTTCGTCGAGAAGCTGGAAATACACAAACTTGTCGGAGGGTACTTCAAAGTAAGCCGAGCCGTCTTCGGCAACCGGAACGACACCGAGGATACGTTTGTTCTCGAAACTGTGCCAGTTCATCGCAGGGCAATGCACTCCCTGACCGCCCCATGCGGTGTGCGTCCATAATCGCTTCTCCGGTGACTCGACCACACGCAGATACTTGACGGTTCCAGGTATAACTGCCTCCATGTGGGTCCCCTCGTAGACGTTCACAACATAGAAGCAGCCTTGTTTGTTCTTGAAGTCGCGTCGGGGCGGGATACGCAAGGGGTGTGGTCGCGGGCCCAACGGCATGGGGTCATAGCAGCCAGGCTCCTCGGCGTGCAGGAGTATCTCGTTGCCAAAAACATCAATTAGGAATATTGCCGTCTGTTCGCCGCGCCCCGTCATGCGCGAGCAAAGGAAGTATTTTTCATTTAAGGGATATGGGTCCTCGTATTTTGGCTTGACCTGTTTGAAGTTGTCAAAGCCATAGACGTCCGGCCTTAGATTTTTTTCTCTTACGAGGTCAATTGCGCCGGCCGGCCACGTGCGAACAACAGGCTCTCTGCCATCCACACCGAGCCGTCTGTCGATGATGGCAAGTGCACCCCAGGGGCGGTCGTGACATGAGCCAAAAATGCAAATGATATTCTGCGTGCCGGCAATAGCGCGTGCATCGATCACGCCACCCGGTGACCAAGTATTGTTGCCCCAGTAAACCGCATGATTTGTGCCGTCGGGATTGACGGTCCATAGTCCCTGTGCGTCGCCAAAGTTGCGGTCGACGTACTCCCAGCGGTCGTAAAGAATCCGCCCATCCGGCATAAGCGAACCGTGGCCCTCGTGCAACGTACTTTTGCCGATCTGGTGGATGTTGGCTCCATCGGCATCCATCCGAAACAGATTGCACATTATGTGTCGGTTGCACATGCAGTATTTCGGCTCGCGTGTCGAAGAAAAGACGATGCTATCGTCAGGCAGATAGATGGGGTCGATATCGGCAACTGCCTCGGCGAACGTGATTTGTTTAAGGCCGGTCCCATCGACATTTACCTCGTGGATATGATAATCGTCGTTTATATTCTTGCGCATAGAGAAAATAATTTTCTTGCCGTCGAAGCGAATTTCCGGATCACGCGCGACACCTTCGGACGATTCGACGAGCACCTTGACCTCGCCGTCCTTGGCGAAGTCGATGGTTTTTATGGCCCCGCCGCCCTGAAAGCTGTTTGTGTTGATCTCTCCGGTCTGGAACATGGTGGCCGTGTTGTGATGATCCTCTCTATGCTGGTGTCGCACAACAAAAAGGATCGGCTGACCGCTGACGAGTGGGTTGGCGATCAGTGCTTCACGCTGCAGGTTGGCGAATTCCTCTCTAATCTCAGCGAGATCGACCTGCTGGCCCACATTCATACGACGTTCGATGCTATCCAGTTTCGTTAGATACTCTCGGCCCCGATGATAGCGGTCGCCGAACATAGCTGTCAGATCTTCAATCGCTGCGCGCAGGGCAACGCGTTCTTGCTTTGGCGGCATAGATTCTTGGCCGGCAGCCGGTTCGGTAAGTATCACCACGGAAACCAAAAGCGCCGTCAGAGCGAGGACTTGGACGTTTCGAGCGTGTTCTGACATAATCAGTCCATTTAGCAAAAGTTGAGCACGGCGACAAAAAGTATTCTTTTGTAAGGATACCACATCTGCCTGAAAAACTCAAATTGGCCAATCTTCAGACTTTCTTGCATAAGTCTTTTGCTTACGTAGGCTGCTATTGTGAGGTATGCGCGGATTGGGTTATTTGGGGCAGGAATTTAGTCTGGGTGTTTCTTTTCGTTACTTGGTCTCCACACGTACAGGACGATATCTTGCTCGAAGGCTGGTGACCGAAAGAGACAGCGATCCTTGCCCTGCACTTGCTGGGTTGGGGCGAGGAACCGGCCCTGCTTTGGGTCATACCAGCGAGTGGCAAAACGATCCTTCGTGAGCCTCAGGGCTATGGTTACCGGGCCATCGCCGAGGACGTAGCAGATGTACTCGTCGGCCGGCCGGGCCAGAGTAAAGACATAAGCACTGCTCCGGCCCTCGACCGTGGCTAACTCATCGTGTGGGGCCATGGTCCAAAACTCGACGTTGTTCTCAGTGAGGAAGTCGAGCAGGTATTGTCCACCATTAAGGATTTCAGGTGGCGGAGAGCGCGACGGATGGCCTTCGTTGACTGTCCTGCCCGTGCCCCGCCAAAAGGCGAAGTCAAAGAAATTCGAATGCCCGCCTGCCGTGAAGTCGGCCCACATCATCTTGCGCGGAAAGTTCACATCGTCTGTGCTGCGATTGGCGAATAGGAAGTACTCATTGTGGCAGACCGGCTTGCCGACACGGAAGTGCAGCAGGGTCGTATGGTGATTGCGCACGTCGGCATCGCTGGCATACAAGCCTCCTCCTCCACGGTGCTTGACGACAATGTCATTCGCGCCGGTGCGCGGGTCGAAGGAAGTTGTCTGCTCGCCGGCAGAGACGAGACGGCTGGGATGCCTCGGGTTATGATGTATATAGTCGATAAGATGTGCCACCCATCGTTTCGCCCCTGTCTCATTCGCTATCTCGTAGACGACGTTACCAAACTCCGCGGTCTCGGCGAGCACCTTGTCAATGTAGGCGTGCTGAATAGCCATCAGGCGCGGATTGTCGAGGGCTGAATCAGAGGTCATCTGGCCGGGTCCCAGGCCGAGCCGATTGATGTTGTTTGTTTCGGCGTACAGGCTTTCGGTGAAATTGCGGTGTGCTCTGAAGCCTTCAAACAGAGTCAGCTCCACGTAGATGCCGCGCTTCACTGCCTCGCGCAGGAAAGGCTTGAGACGCTGATCGAAGTAGAACTGATCAAACTTCGTCAGGTCAAACTTCGGCTTACCATCCATGGCCGTACCAGGCCCCGTGCGGGCGAAAAGCCAGGCTGGATTGGAGAACTGTGCCGGATAATTTACCGGTGCCAGCAGTGCACCCCAACTGAATACGTCCTGCCGTACGTAGTTGAGATGATGGGCGGCAAGGTCATCGAGGTATTTTCGCCAGGAGAAGCCCTTATCGTTCTGCCAAATGGTGAACAAAGAGCGGTCGGAGACACCAACGAGGACCACATGTCGGTCACCGTCGCGGAAGTAATAAGGATGCTGCGGACAGATCTCTAAGCGCCCAACGGACGCCGGCACGACACTGCCCATCAGGCAAAACAATAGTGCGCAGCTAATTCTGGTTAAGTCCATCCGCCTTTTGAAAAAAAAGGTCAGGCTAATTTGGCGACTGCTTCGGCAATCAATTTGCCTATAGGCATATATTGGGGGCAGCGAGCCTCTGCAAGCCCGTAGTCCAGACTGAGCAGTCTGTTTCTTGCCTTGTTGGGAATCTGAGCAAAAAGTTCTCTTGCTCTATCTTGCTCTCGGTAATTGTTGTAGTACATCAGGTATCGCATAATGTCACTGATCCGCCCTGGGCGGAGTGCATCCGGCACGCCTGAGTCACAGATGTGCGCGCAGCCGGCACAATAATCGCTGCACGTCACCTCTGCGTATCGCTTGAGAATTACCATATCTTCATGGGTAAGTTTGGCTTTGTGCAGCACGGCAGTGACGTTTGAACGCAGAAGGGCAATATTCTCCATCCCAACGCAAACGGAGCTGAACCTTTCGTCTTGCAGCACAACTTTTATCTTTGCCTGGCCCTGAGTAAAACCACGCTTCAGGAAGTGTCCAACCAGTTTCCTATCCTGCTCAGTCTCAACTTTGGCATCCTGTCCCGCCCACTTGGCAACGGGACCAGCCGCTTGGGTTTTAATAGCGATCAGGCCAATACCGGCCTTATGGCACGCCTCCACAGCGGCCTGCATTTCAGGATTCTGCATCAATCGAAAATTGTAAGCCGTCATTATCGCATCGATCCAGTCCAGCCTGGCTGCAGCAGCAAGGGATTGGGCCATATTCTTGTGAGTACTGAAGCCGAAATACCGTATCAACTCGCGTTTCTTTGCACTTTCGGCCCAACGCCCTAATTCTCCGTCAACTGGCCGGAGTCAAACATGTTGTGGACACCAAGGTAGAGATCAATGTATTTGGTATTCATGCGTTGCAGCGACTTCTGCAAGTCTCTTTCAATATCCGCCACATCCGGCACTGTGGTTCTTATGTCCGGTGGCTTGCTGATAATGAACAGTTTCTTTCGGACGGCTGGGTCCTTGGTGAGGTATTTACCTATGCCAAGCTCGCTGTTGCCCCCCGCGTAGTTGGTCGCTGTATCCCAGCAGTTCACACCCCATTGAAGCGTTTTTCGCAAAATGATTTGGTTCTCAATAAGATTTGTCGTTGCGCTCCCGATAGTTAGCTGCGGCACCTTGACGCCTGTCTTGCCCAATTTTCGTTGCGGCACGTGCGGTGATTTCGACTCTTGCGCTCTTCGTGCAACATCGGGATTGGCACCGTTGGGCTCGGTCATTCCGACGGCTGATTCAGCAGAAGCAAAGACAGAAGCCAAGCCCGCGGCTCCCACGGTTCCCAAAAACTTCCTTCTATCGATCTTGCTGTGTTCTTCTTTCATAGTGTCAGGCAACGCTTCTGCTCATAAGCATCCATTTGATTCACATCCGCCTGCGGCGGACAATCTCCCTGCCTACCATCTTTCGAGGGAGGGAGATTGCTTGTTCATAACCGTGAGGTTATCTTACAGGTAACACATACAGTGACACGCTGAGCGGGCGTGCGTCAAGTTTATTTGCTATGCCGTTAACTGTCTTTTCGGTAATCCGGACGTTCGGCTCTTTGCCCGGCTCGTTGTAGGCCATAGGGTCGCTGTGGGCAATCTGCCAGAGCGTTGCCGTGCCGGTCAGTCGGGCGCCTTTCAAATCCACCGGAAGTTTGTGTTCGTCCTCGGTCGGATTAACAATCCCTATGGTTAACGCCTTTCGGTCACTGGTCCAGGCGGCTGCGACGTCAAGCGGGTAAGCGTCACCGTTGACAGCCACCGGCAAGGTTCCGAAGTGCTGGCGGTAGAGCTTCAATACCAGGCCGGTCGTCTCAAACGCGGCGTCGGTCTTGCTGGTCTTGATACAGCCGATGACGTTGACTGTCTGGGCGTAATTGGCCAGGAAGATTATATCCGAGTGGCGAAAGTACTCGTGCAGGCCTTTGGCGATGCCCAGACCGTCCTTGTGGAAATAGCGGGTTCCCAGCTCGCCAAACACATGGGGGCCATACCAGTGGTTCCATTCGGTCATGGCGATTCGGATGTCCTTTCCTTTTAGGGAATCCAATTTCTGACGGAGCTGCTGATGGAATTCGACTTTTCGTCTGATATTGTCGGCGATTTGGGAGGTATGTTCGATCAGGTTGGATCTTTCCTGACAATAGAAATGCTCCGCGATCATGTCAATGTGATCCGAGCAGTTGCGCAGCAGGCCTTCGCTCCAGGAGCCGGCATTTCCGGAGGCGATGGGGATGATGTCCGGATCGACTTGGCGCATTATGTCCACGACCCAGTTGTGTTTTTGGACATAGTGCTCCAGCCTCATATACCCGAGCTGCCAGGCACCGAACATTTCGTTGCCGATACACCAGTAGCGAACATTAAAGGGTTCCGGCTCGCCGTTCTTGGCCCGTAAAGATCCCATATATGTATCGGCAGAGCCGTTGGCGTATTCCAGTTGAGCGGCGGCCGAGTAGGCGTCGCCGAAACCGGTGTTAACCGTAACCAGCGGTTCGGCGCCGACCAGTCGGCAGAAGCGAATGAGCTCGTGGAAGCCAAAGTCGTTGTGCTCTACGCCGGTCCAGGCGGGATTTCTGCGGGGCGGCC
>DAOWID010000398.1 GCA_030641115.1 Planctomycetota bacterium
CGTGTTGCCATCACCAACAGTCGAATCCTCTCGGCCGACAACGGCAAGGTTACCTTTCGGTATAAGAATTCCGGTGGTGCTCAGACAAAAACCATGACCGTCAGCGCCGAGGAGTTCATCCGGCGTTTTCTACAGCATGTGCTGCCGGCTGGTGTTCACAAAGTTCGCTACTATGGCCTGTGGAGTCCCTCGTATCGCAAGAAACTGTCCAAAGTACAACAGACCTTGACTCAATCTAAGAATGATCAGCAAGTAAGATTTGAAGAATATACTGATGTGGAGGCACCACCTTCGTTAGAACCCAGACAATGCCCCCACTGCCAAAGGGGTACGCTCATCTGGATAGGGCGTCTGCCCCGGCAAGGGAGAGCACCACCGTGAAACAGCTTAGCTTAATACAAGCGGCTATGGAATCTAATCCGAAACATGAACCTTCAGTGTACATGGCACTACCGGTCCATCTATCCAGCAAAAGAACCCACCAAATTCGCCACCGGTTACGCCTGATCAGTCACCGGTCGCACCAAACAGACCAACCAATCCCCCATCGAGCAAGATCTAATCTCGCCAATCCTCCCGTTGTTCATCAATGAGATGCAACCGGGCTCCCTATTGAAATTCCAAAGGACCCGTCCCCGGTTCAGTCCAAAAGAGCATTTGTGTCGGCTACGCGACACAAAAACTCTTAATATCTTCAATGTCCTTTCTCGGTGCCACAGATGAAAAGAAAAGGCCGACAGTTTCTCAAGCTGTCAGCCCTTTGCCTTTCCATGTCACAACAGTATCGCTCATTGGGAACAATGGGCAATAGGATTTGGGATGGGTGTTTCTTGCCATGGTAAATGGGGGCGGACTTATCCAGGCGGCTCAAACACCTCTTTTCGATCTGCCGGGTGACATCCTCGGCAAAGAAATGGGCGGTACCGGGGCCGGGATCATGGACGGCTGGTTGTATGTGGGTGCGTCATTTGCAGGCGCCTTCCTGGGCTCGATTCTTGATAACTACGGACTGACTCAGGGTCTTATCGTTGTGGCCATTGTCAGTGTGGTGTCGGGACTGCTTACCATCCTTATTCAGAGATAGGTGCTCAAACACAAAAACACTGGCACAGGTTGCCGCAGTGAGATCGGCCCAAAGTCACACATTGAGCCCGCAGCGATGTCTCAACAGTCGGATGTCTTTTTTGGGCATTCTCCTTCTTGAATTTTCCAACGTCGTAATAATCAAACTCTATGCTGGATCCAGAGTATTCATTCTTTCATGGACGAATATCTGACGTTTTTCAAGTTCTCGGAAAATTTCTGCTGGATTGAAGGCCTGTTCGGGCGCGAGAACGCCGGTGCTCTTGACTTTGCCCTTCGCAATAATTTGGGCGCCGATACTCATAGGGATGCCAACGTTTCTGGTGTAGGCTCGCAGTCTCTCCCAGCCTTTGATGGATCCATCCGAGGCCGGATGGGTGTGGGTGAGGATGTGCTGGAGCCTCCTGCCATCCTTTGTACCTATTACTTCGACGTGCAGAGCATAGCCCCAGAGTTTGGTTTCTTGGCCGACGGGAGAGCCTGCGAGGTAACTTGAGATGGCATCCATGACACCTATTTCCGCGCCCTTGAGTTTAACCGTGGGATTACTCAATAGACCCCAATCGTAGAGAACGCGAATCAGCTCCATATTCTTCTGGGGCCAGGTGCCGCGGACCTCGACCAATTTGATACCCTTGTCGGGGAGAGATCTGGGAAGGGTCACAGTCTCGGCGTGGGGGATAATCCACTGCGTATGCGTGCCATATGGCTGTGGCAGCTCGATGTCTCGGGGTCGAGCGAAAGGCGGGACCCGGATAAATTTGCCGTTTTCATAGACGACACGGTTGGGAAGGTCGGGGTCGTATTCGATCCGGGTCGTTTCGGCAATCGATGGAGAAAATGCGATTGAGCGGAAAGCGCCGTGACTAATGCGAACTATTTCGGCTGTGTCCAACTGGTTCACAGCATGCAAGACCATCATGTTGGTGACGCCCGGCGTCATGCCCATACCGGCAACATAGGTTCTTCCGTGGTCCCTAAACGCCTGGTCAAAAGCCCATTCGGCACCGCATCCGTTGAGATTGATGCCGTGAACACGAGCTTCAGCAATGCAGGCGGTAGACCGGTCATTGAGTGAGATGGGAGTGCCGTCCATGACGATGTCGTGTTCACGCATAAGTCTGACAGTGGCATCGTGATCCTGAACGAAATCCACTGTCTGGAAATCAACGCGCGGGTCATTGAGCCACTCAGCTACTTCGTGACCGGCCTTCTCATTGCGGTCAGCAATGGTGAGCTTGTCAAAATCAGAAAATTCAACAAGGTCGTAAGCTGTTTCACGGCTGATCTTTCCGGCCCCACCAAGGCATAATATTCGCATCTCTATTCCCCTCAGACTTTCTGTTCAACTAGCAAGTATTACCCGACTCAAGCACGGTTATCCAAACTTCCACAAATCTTGTGTCCTTGCACGAGGACTCTCTACGAATTGCCGAGCAGACCCACAAGAATTAGCCCCACGGTGATTAGTACCGTTCCGATCATGCGAACAGCCACTCCCCGTTCTTTGTATATCGCAAAAGCCGCAACCACGCCGATCACAATGCTAAACTGCCTGAAGGCGACAACATAGCTGGCGTGCTGGCTCAGTTGGTATGCCCACAACACCAGCCAATAGGAACCAAAAATGCAAACGACTCACTGCCTTTTGCTTGACGGATGATCGTTTCTTTCGGCGTCCATTCTATGCCCATGATCACTGGGCTCGGTGCATACGGCACCAGCGGGTGGGGATACGCATACGGTGCATAGTTCGGTCTCCTTTTGTCGTTGTGGTAGTCCCTGCCTTCCTTTATGTGCGCCTGCACCAGTGGGCCGCCACTGACTGCGATGTCCGCGTCTCTGCCGTTGAGTGTGTTATCCCATTCGTACAACGGATCATGCTGCTGAGGTGTTCCGGGGCCGCTATCCGTGGAACGGCCGATCTGATCTATTGCTGGATAGCCATTGGGTTCCTGGTTGCCGTCCCACCTACTTGAGCCGTCGCATTTGCCCCATGGCGTGTAGGATTCCCGCGATCTGTAATTCGTTGCGAGCACAAAGGCCTTATAAGCTCCGGTTACCTTGTTGTCGAAGATTACACCCGTACCACCCCGCAGAAATATTGCCGTGAAATGTTCCCTTGGGGCCTGCATATCGAAGCTATTGCCGTAGATTTCGTATGATCGAATGGACCGTCCTCTGCCGCTTGATTCGGTGCCGTGCACAGCGATGGAGGCGTTGACCAATGTGTTGTGGCGGAAGACAACGCGAGCACCGAAGCAACCATCGAGCGCCGCATTTGGGTTCTGCACGTAGTATCGGAATGTGCAGTCTTCTATATATACAGCTTTCTCCGTACCGAGCGAGAGTGGACTGCTCCAGGAGCCGTCGCCATGCGGTTTGCCGACGTAATCTCTGTGGGACACAAATATGGACTGACCGTTGTCCTTTTTGTCAAAGACACAATGGTCGATCAGGCCAATACCCGAGACCCACAGTGACCTGCCACTGTTCTCGAAGCGACAGTGATCGATACGCCAGTTCGTGTATCCAGTGGTGGACAGCAGCGCATCGTCACCATTACCCTTGAATGTGAACCCCGTGATCCGAAATGCCTTGTCCTTGACCCCCCTGAATATGCCCGTCTCACTTGTCTTGAGGACAACCTGGAAACACACGGGGCCTGTGTCGTCGATGATAACCGTCTTGCCAATTCCAGCGCCTTTCAGCGTAATCCGTTTCTCCTGCCCCTTTCTCGAAATGACAACCGCCGGGCGGTTCTCTTGTGACGTTGTCCACATGGAAACGCCGGACGGGACCAGTACGGTATCTCCGTCCACGGCCGCATCGATTGCCTTCTGGACCTCCTGCTGCGAACAGTCAACAGCTTCAATAGTCCGTGCCGTGGCAGCCGTTGCAAAAAACGCAGCATTGATTAGCGATATCAGAATCCAGAATCTAAGGAAGAAGGCCATAATTCAGTTCTCCAACACACCAATCCTCACTATCAATCCGTCGCGGCGCTCCTAACATACCGCCAGACATTGTATGCTAATGCGAAACTAACGGCAAGGCATGTTGTCATGGTGGTCATGGTGAAAATCGGTTGTGGCCCGTCAACAGTTGTAGTAGATTAAGGGGACAGACGCTGGTTACAGATTCAGCTTTGAGAACCCTGGACTTGGCTGTGAAGACATACAAAAGATACCAACGACGTGAATTCTTGAAGCTTGCCAGTGGCACGGCGGCGACTTTTTTATTAGGGCCAGCCTCTGCCGAGAGCAACAGACAGACCAGCCCAAATATCGTTCTCATTGTTGTGGACGATTGGGCCCACATGGACCTGGGAATCGCGGGGCATCCGTTGCTCAAAACACCCAATCTTGACCGTCTGGCGCGAGACGGTGTGCGCTTCACCAGGGCCTTCACTCCGAACCCGATTTGTACGCCGAGTCGTGCCGCTCTGCTAACCGGTCAGGACTGCTGGACAAACGGCTGCTGGTTTTTCGGCATGCCGATCAAATCCGAGTCCACGCACTTTTCAGAACTACTCTCGGATGCCGGCTACGAGACGTTCTATACCGGCAAATGGCACAATGACGGTCTGCCTTCGCAACGGGGCTTCACCGCCGGCAAATAGATCGGCGGGGGCGGCCCAGGGCCAGCTGGCCATGCCAAACCGATGGTGAAAGATTTCGGCGGCGGAAACAAGCGTCGGATCGAGCGATTCGACTCTGAGTTGTTCACCGATGCGGCAGTCGAGTTTCTCGATGCTCGTCGACCGAAGGATAAGCCGTTTCTGCTCTTTGTCAGCTACATGACACCGCACGATCCGTGGACCCCACCCGGTAAATACGCCGCAATGTATAAACCGCAGACTATTGATCTGCTCCCGAATTTTATGCCGCGTCCTATGAACGGCTTGGAGCCGTTCAGATACTATACAGACTGGCACGGAGAGAACCTCCGCGATGAGAAGCAGATGGTGCCTTTCCCAAGGACAGCCGAAGGTGTCCGTGACGTTCGCAGTCGCTACTACGGTACGATAACCCATGACGATGAGCAGATCGGCCGTATCCTTAGCAAACTTGACGAGAAGCAACTCACTGAGAACGCCCTTGTCATCTTTCTGGCAGATCACGGTATCTCTCTTGGGGCCCATGGTATCTCTGGCAAACAGACAATGTACGAAGAAGGCATCCGCTTGCCTCTGATTATTCGTTATCCGAAGCTGAAGCGCCGAGGCGCAGAGAACTTCGAACTGGTCAGTCTTATCGACATCTTCCCCACCATCTGCGAGGCGGCGGGTACGGCGATTCCCGAATCGGTCGAGGGCAAGAGCTTGCTGGGTCTGTACCGCGGTAGAGGTACTTGGGATCGCAAACACATCTTCGCCTCTTTTGTTTCTCCAACGAGGCACCGGCTGAACATGCGCTGCATCCGAACGGAGCGTTACAAGCTGATCCACCACCTCACGACAGATGAAATCGAGCTGTACGACCTCGAGGGGGATCCGTATGAGCTGGACAATCTTGCAGGCGCTGAAAGGTTCAAGGATCTCCAGAAGCAACTGGTGGCGCAGCTTGCTACCTGGCGAGCGAAGGCTGAAGGTCCGGCGCGCAGGTAGACCGTCGGCGGTCGGTGCAGACGTTTACCGATTGGATAGCTAACCGGACATGAAGCCGGGCAAGATTGAGTGGCTTGTGGCCAAGTCAATGGATATAATCGCAAAGAACACAGAAGCGTATGCGAAACGGGTTATGATGGAGGCAAACGTTATGAGCACGAAGTCCTTTCGGTTCTCCAAATGTTTCGTTGTGGTTCTGTCCGTAACAGTCTGCGCGTGGGTGGCTAGCCCCCTCGCCGCTGGGCACTTCGAGTGGGAGACTGCCCGGCCCGAGAGTCAGGGCTTTTCCGCTAAGAAGCTCAACAATCTGAAAGAGTCACTTGCAGCCAAACGTACAAAGGCACTGCTTGTCATCAGGAACGACAGGATTGTCTTGCAATGGTATGCCGGAGGTCATGGTCCGGACAAAAAGCACTATACGGCCTCGCTGGCAAAGGCCCTGGTCGGTGGGATGTCTCTGTTGATAGCCTTGAACGACGGCCTGATAGCAGTTGACGAACCGGCCTGCAAGTACATCCCTCAGTGGAAGAACGATCCGAAAAAGTCCAAGATCACGATTCGCCACCTGGCCACACATTCGTCCGGCATTGAGGATGCCGAGCAGGACAACATCCCGCACATGAGACTACCCGGCTGGAAGGGAGGTTTCTGGCGGAAGGACCCTGATCCCTTCACTTTGTCACGCGACAAAGCCCCGGTCATATTCGCTCCCGGCACCAAATACGCCTACAGCAATCCCGGCATGGCGATGCTCTCCTACGCGGTCACGGCCGGCTTGCGCGGCACCGAACACACTGACGTAAGAACCTTATTGCGCGAACGCATCATGAAGCCTATCGGAATAGACGACAGCGAATGGTCCATCGGTTACGGCAAAACCTATAACGTCGAGGGCCTGAATCTCGTGGCCAACTGGGGCGGGGGGTCGTACACTGCACAGGCTGTCGCCCGCGTCGGTAGATTGATGCTGAGAAGAGGCAACTGGCGGGGCAAACAGCTCATCGGTCGGCGCTGGGTCGAGAAAGTCCTGCAATATGCTGGGACACCGCTGCCCGATCGTCCGCCGGGCAATCCGCAGCCAGCTTGCGGGTTGGGTTGGTACACGAATTTCGACGCGGTCTGGCCTAAGGTTCCTCGCGATGCCTTTGCAGGCGCTGGTGCCGGCAATCAGGTATTGCTGGTGGTGCCCAGTCTTGACCTTATCGTCGTTCGCAACGGTGGCAATCTCTATGATTCGTCCAAGGGCGAGGGATTCTGGGGCGGACTCGAAGAGCATCTTTTTACTCCTCTGATGGACGCCCTCGCGGAATCTGGTACGGACTGTGCTCCCGAGGCCGTAACCCTTGAACCGAGCGGATAGAAAAGGAGCGGATGTGCTGACATTCAGATCGATTCCAAAATCCATCTTCGTTTTCTATGTGGCTGTTGCCCTTGTGTCAACCGCATCTGCCGCTCAAAACGATTGGGCAGAAGGCACTTCAGACAGGGCTGACGGCGCGAGCCGCGACTACTACAACCGAGCTGCACTGCTCAAATGGAGTAACTACATGGGCGACTGGAGGGACGCCCAGAACACTGCCCAGGGGGATACTGCCTATGCCGTAGCCGAGTTAGTCGATGACGATAGAGTAAGGTTCATCGAGTGGAGCGTGACGCAACTGATCGGCGAGTGGGTCCAGGGTAAACACCAGAACCAGGGTATTTTCCTGCGGGCCATCAAAGGAGTGGGTTCCTATCGCTTCCGTAGCCGAGAATATGGCGATCCGAGCAAGCGGCCCGCACTCATTATATCAAGGACAAACGGCACTACTGCCCATGCTCCTGTTGCCGATACCTATCTTGAGCCGTCTACATACCGAAGCCTTGGTGGTTCGGATACTCTCAAGGTTACGATGAACTCAAACAATGTGCTGCTGCGGTTTGACCTGAGCGATATCGAGCGTGGGACGGAAGTCGTCCGGGCGAAATTGCGACTTCACACGTATGCTCAGTATGGCGACGGTAAGCTAATTGTTGGCGCCTTCCGCTGCGCACAAGGTCACGACACTCCCGCCTCGGCCCCGATCCTTGGCCTTGCAGCGAAGTATCCCGGTGACGAGGGAATCGAGAACGATCCGGACGTAGCCTTCTTCTCAGATTTCGAATCCGCTAATTGGGCGGATGGGTGGACTTCTGCTTCTGGAAATCTGCAACTGGTCGCCGCCGACCGTGATAGGCTCTTCGAGCCGGTTAAAGGCAAGGCCCTGCGAGCCAGGATTGCCAAGGGATCCAATCACGCTATGAGCCTGATATACAAGTTCAAGAAAGAGATCGGCCGGGAGCCAGAAGAGATCTATTTCCGCTATTATCTGCGGCTTGGCGATGACTGGAATCAGAGCATTCAGGGTGGCAAGCTGCCGGGCATTAGCGGGACGTACGGCGTAGCGGGCTGGGGCGGCCGCCGCAGTGATGGAACGAACGGATGGTCTGCCCGTGGGGCTTTCCACCGGTCGGTAGGCCAAGGCAATCCGCTGGCTGGCACGCATCCGATCGGAACATACTGTTACCACGCAGACCAGCCGGGCATATATGGCGAAGTCTGGCTTTGGCAGAAGGGCTACCGTGGTTACCTTAAGAAGAACGCGTGGTACTGCATCGAGCAGTATGTGAAGATGAATACTCCAGGCAAGAAGGACGGCATCATCAGAGCATGGGTCGACGGCGGGCTGGCCTTTGAAAAGACCAATATTCGATTTCGCAAAGTCAACCACCTCAAAATCGAACAGATCTGGATGAACGTCTATCACGGCGGCAGATTACCGTCACCTTATGACCAGCATCTGTTCGTCGATAACGTTGTGATCGCAAAGCGGTACGTCGGTCCTATGAAAGCTGCCGTGAAACAGCCCGAGAACTTGCCAGCATCAGACTGAACTGCTCCGCGCTTTACGTATCGCCCTCCACGGGACTATTGCCTGAAATTAAGTGACTTACCTAAGCTCGACTTTTGCCATTTTTGAGATTGTCGATGGATAGAGAATTAGTGGCACAAAAGATGGACTCC
>DAOWID010000372.1 GCA_030641115.1 Planctomycetota bacterium
CATAATCGCTGAGAATATATTCACCGGCTCAGAACGTATAACCAATCAATCCAAAGGAAACGTACAAATCGGGCTGAACATCAGCAATTAGTTCTTGTTGTGGAAAACAAAAACCACCAATGACAGGGCCATCCCCAAGCTTGAACCCCGCTTAACGGGGTTCTTGCGCTTGAGGCTGCCACACGATCATCAGTCTTATTGGGTGGCGGCCTTCCGCCGCGGCGGACCACAGGCGGATTGGGGATGGTTCTATTCCCCGGCTAAACACGTACCGCGCTACCCGCTTTCGCGAGGACAAGCTTTGCGGGAATGACAAATCCTGTTTCCGCAACAGATACTAATTAGCCATCTCCAACAGGCCCAAGTGACGGGGGCCGGGCGACGTGCGGCTAAGGCCTGCGCATGGTGAAGGCCTGTGCGTGGTGAAGGCTACGATGACGAGTCCGCTGGAGCGACTCATTTGGGATTGCCGTCAGATTTCTGATAAGCCTCCCATCTGGCTATGGCGGCCAAATAGGGTAGACTGTGAGCAATGTACGCCTCATCATCAAAGTACCTCGGCAAATCGGCGTTTGCTGCCGGTCGGGCCATCCGGAATTGTTCGCTGGCTGAAAAGCCGTTACAGACCGATCCGGAAATCCTGGTCCAGCTACCACGGTATCGTCTGCCAATACCCGATACCATGCTCACAGGCACATAACCTGGCGGATTACCTTCCGTAACGCCGCAATTGAGCCCTGCAATCCACTGAAGATTTCCGACAGCGATTTGGCGGAATCGCGCGTCCTTGAAGAATTTCTCGAACTCCAACGCCAGCGATGCGGCAAAAGCATAGATGTTGTTATGGCCGTGGTACCAACTGCTGAAGTAGAGAAGACCCTCATTATGATAGTAGCCGGCAGGAAGAATCAGAAAGGGACTGCGTTGACAAGCCGGCAGGAAATACCCATACGCGAAGTTCCACAAGCATCGCTTCCACTTCTCTGCCTGAGCATGTTCTGGCCAAAGGTCGACCATTTCAATCAAACCCAGCAGGTAATGCGGGTAGTGGCCGCCCTTGTTGTAGATTCGGCCTTGCTTGCTCCAAGCCCCACAGTGAATATTTGCCTTCTCGGTGAAGCGCACCCCGCCAAACGATGTGAAGTCATCATAGGTGTAGAAATGACCATACAAGCCGTCCTCGCTTTGATCTTGCGGTACCTGACGGTTCATGACACGGTCGGCATAGGCAACAGCTATCTTCTTGTATTCTTGTCGTCCGGCTTTGTATAGCTCCACGGCGGCACGCGCCATCATAGCCAAATCTCTGGTCATCCACTGGTCCTTGGGTGGGCGGGACCCGATCGGCGCCCCATGGACGTGCGGATAGAACTTCTGTTCTTCTTCATTGACAATCGGTCCATGTTTGGCAATCCATTGGAATGCGAGGTCTGCGCGTGGCAGGTACTCGGCGCTCTTGTCGGCATGAGAAGTCTTGAGCAGACGTGACGCCCGTGCAAAGATCATCGCCCCTTTCGCCACGTTACCTGTCACGATGTGGTCCTGCCGGTCTTCGTGAAGGACAGCACCTCGTCCCAGCCCGAGTTGCTCGGCTTTGTCCTGCAAGTGTGCCAGATACGTACAGCCATTCACAATCTGCTCAAGCAGTTTGTGGCGTTCATTTGGCGTCAAGTCAGCATACGTCTCTACCACATCGCAGAGGCCGTCAACGGCTACAACGTGGCTACTGAATTCCTGAAGATCACTTCCGCAATCCTTCCAGCCCTTCCGGGTCCTCGCTTGTTTGGCCCGCGTATCAAGGAAGTCGAACGCAATGGTTTTGAAACAGTTCGACCACAGGACACTTCGGCCAACTACAATGGGGTCGCTTCTGGCCACCTCAGTTTGGCCGTCCATGACAAGCAGCACATATTCTCCCTTAGCCCTGACCCCGGAAAAGTCAGCCACCCACCACCAGCTTTTCCACTTCTGCCCCCACATCCGCACCGGGCCCGCTATCACTTGCTCTCCTTCGCAGTCCAACAGCTTAAACTCAGCCGCAGATGACAGGTAGTGCTCCTCATCGCTGCGCACAATAGCTCGCATAGGGTCTCCTATGTCATAGCCAATCTGCGAGGAGAGGATTCCCGAGGCGGCATGTGACGCGCTTGCTGTGAATGACACGATGCCCACCAAGGCAATTAGCCAGATTCTTCCGCTCATAGTATACTTTCTTTTCTGGTTGGTACCGAACAGCAGATGCTTCTGTAGCGAGAACAATCATTATTAACATACTACGTTTGTGTTAGCTTGACAAGCAAGGCCGCAACGAGGAAATGAGATTGTTAAGGACTGTTAAACTCAGTAACCGTTCACGGGCCAAATATGCCATTTTATGTCATTGCGAGGCCTTTTTCAAAGGCCGTGGCAATCTAAATCGTTACATCTTAGATTGCTTCGTCGCAAAACTCCTCGCAATGACACCAAGAACGCAACTTATACGCTGTGAACGGTTACAACTTAGTGGTACGGAGCGCTTCATTAGTGTAGAATATAGGCTACGTGTCAAAACGAGTCGAGGCTTCTGCAAAATTGCAGAACTCATAAACGAGTCGAATAAGGAGGCCGAAAATGATTACGCAAAATATCGCCAAAGATGCAGAAAAGAAGAATCTGACCCGACGACAATTCTTGAGAACAGGTTGTATGGCCTTGTCTGGTGCGGCGATCGGCTCAGGGGCGCAGAGGCTCTTGGGTGCAGGAAGTCCAAAACCCATAGAGGTGCGGAACATCGATCCGGGATTCATCGGGCCCCAATTCTTCGACAAACGCGAAGAGGAAGCGCTGTTAGAGGTGCTGGAATCGGGGTCTCCTTTCCGCTTTTGGGGGCCAGGCAAACCGACGAAGGTGCTGCGCTTTGAAGAGAATTTTGCAGAATACATGGGCACCCGCTTTGCACTGGGCGTGAGCTCCGGCACGGCAGCTTTGGATTGCGCGGTGGCGGGTCTCGGCATCGGGCCTGGCGATGAGGTGATCGTCCCGGCTTACACGTGGTGGTCGGATTATACTTGTGTGGTCCAGGCGGGAGCCTTGCCGGTCTTTGCCGATATCGACCGCACCCTTAATATCGATCCGAAGGACTTCGAACGAAAGATCACCCCTCGAACCAAAGCTGTCATTGCCGTTCACTTGCTTGGCGGGCCCTGCGATATGGACCCGATCATGGAGATCGCCCGTAAACGCGGGGTGGCGGTCTTGGAGGATTGCGCGCAATGTGTGGGTGGCTCTTACAGCGGAAAGAAACTCGGGTCTATCGGCAAAGTAGCCATCTACAGTTTTCAGATCAACAAAGTGATTACTTCGGGGGAGGGCGGTGCGCTGGTAACGGATGATCCGGTTATTTACGAACGCGCGGCTCGTTTCCACCACATGGGCATAATCGACAGAGTCTTTCGCAACCGTGTGGGAGGCAGCCAGGTGCAAACCTTCGCGGGGGAGAACTTCAGGATGAACGAGTTGACGGGAGCCGTGATCGGGGCGCAACTCTCCAAGCTGGATTTAATGGTAGCTCAACTGCGTCACAATGCGGAGGCCATCTATGATGGCATTAGAAAGCTCCCCGGCATTCGCCTGCGCCACCGTCCCGCGCCGGAAGGTGACATTGGTTATGGTGTCTATTTCGAAATGAAAGACAAAGCAGCGCGCAACCGCTGCATCCAGGAGCTGAGGAAACGAAAGGTGCCGGCATCCACACTAACAGGGTCGGTTCTGCTGCCCGTCGCGGAATCCGTAATCAACAAACGAACCCGGCATCCCAACTGGCCGTCGTTTAACAGCCCGGAAGGCAAGAAAATCAAGTATGGCCCAGACAGTTGCCGGCAAACGCTGGATGTCTTCGACCGTTTCGTCCAAGTCCGCATCGGTCCGAAATACACCGAGCGGATCAACGACTATATCATCGATGCCATCCGCCAAGTTTATAATGCTCTGGCGTGATCTTTTACGAGTGACCGCGGAGTACCCAATTTAGGAGAACAAAGATGAAAGCAATGGATCGCAGGCAGTTTTTGAAAGGTTCGATAGGTGCAGCTACAACCGTTAGTGTCCTGTCCCGGGGCAAAAGTGTTGCGGCTGAAGATAAGGTGATTTTGGGGATAATGGGGGTCGGCGGTCGGGGACGTGCACTCTTAACAAGCCTCGTTAAGAGGACTGATGTCAAGATCAAATATATTTCTGACGCGGATACCCGGTGCTATGGGCCGGCGGCAGAGATTGTGGTCGAAGGCCACAATTATAAGCCGAAGTTTGTGCAGGATTTCCGGCGAATGCTCGATGACCCCGAGGTCGATGCGATCGTTATCGCGACCTCCGACCGCTGGCACGCACTCGGCACAATCATGGCCTGTCAAGCAGAAAAAGATGTCTTTGTTGAGAAGCCACTGTCACTGAGCATTTGGGACGGCAGAAAGATGGTTGAGGCGGCCCGCAAATACAACAGGGTTGTCCAGGTTGGAACGCAAAGCCGCAGCACCCCCTATACGGAAAAAGCCGCTGAGTACATCCGCAGCGGTAAGCTCGGGGATGTTTATCTCGCCCGCGTGTTTCTCATGCAAGAGTCCGGGCCTATCCATGTAGCTAACGTTCAGCCCGTTCCGGAAGGTTTGGATTATGATTTATGGTGCGGCCCCTCGCCGATGCTGCCCTATCGTCCGGGCAGGTGGTTTTGGAGGCTGTGGGATTTCTATGTCGGCTATATTATGGCCGATATGATCCACCAGGTTGATTTGGTACGATGCCTAATTGATAAGAAGTACCCGGAGACTGTCTGCAATGCAGGAGGGGTTTACCACTTCGACGATGGCAGAGAGCAGCCGGACACTCAGTTCGCGACCTTCGAGTTCGGCAAGCTCACGTTACTTTTCGAAGCCTCCCTGTGGTCGCCTTACATGCATCGGATCGTTCACTTGCAGGACAAGACCAAGTTTCCTGACTGGCCTTTTTCGGCAACAAAGGTGGAAATATGCGGAACAAAAGGGTTTATGTGCTTCGGCAGACATGGCGGTGGCTGGCAGGTTTTTGAAGGGGACAAGAACGTCCGAGAGAGCAAGGCGGTCATCTCAGAACCGGCTAAAGTCAAATTCGGCAGTATAATAGACTTGCATTTCGACGATTTTATAAATTGCATTCGTACGCGAAAGAAACCTAAAGCCGATGTCGAAGAAGTGCACCTTTCAATGGCCTTATGCCACCTTGCCAATATCTCATATCGGGTTGGAAACCGCAAACTCAGATTCGATGGTGGAGCCGAAACATTTGTGGATGATGCCGAAGCCAACAAATACCTTAAGGCCAACTACCGAAAGCCGTGGGTTGTGCCGGATACAGTCTAAGAGGCCATAACAAGATTGAACGCCAATACTCTACCGTCAAGGAGATTGTTTCGTCGCTACGCTCCTCGCAATGACTATGACGGGATGTCATTGCGAGCGAAGCGAAGCAATCCCATTTTGTTGCAAGTTCTAAGAACACTCAACACTTTTGCTATCATTGCTCTGGGGCGCGTGTTCCAACGATAGGCAGTCTAAGGAAAAGGTACCAGTACTGTGTCAACTGCGATTTTGTGGGTCAAAACCTGCTGTAAAACCGCAGGCTAAATAGAGATTGCTTCGTCCGCCTACGGGGGACTCGCAATGACACTCACTGTTTCTACCTTGACAAAGCACTGGAGCGAGTCAATTTGACCGAGAAAAAAAATTATGTTTCGCAGACTTCTGCTGTCTATAAGTATTGCTACAATAGCTTGCCATTCATCTTATTCTAAGTGGCTGGAGGTTTCCAACATTAAGGTCGCGCAAGAACCGACAGAATTGGGCGGTCCCAAGATAGTCATTGAGTATGACATAAAGGACGCCAACATTTCGCCGGCGTGTCCCGCTTATGTCTTTGTCCGGTACAGCAACGACTTCGGAGACAGTTGGCAATTGGTTTCTATGGACGCCCTTCATGGTAATGGCTTTGATATTGTTGAGAAACCGGGACGTAAGAAGGTCATTTGGTGGGGAACGGGTGAAACCGACTTTGTGGACTTGATCCAATTGGAGATCCGTGTTCGCGCGATTCAGATGATACGGATCCCAGCGGGAGAATTCGTTATGAAGAGCATCCCCGGCGGCGGTTATGACGAGTCGAAAGATACAGAACCGATCTCCAACCTTCCACTATTCCATATAGCCAAGTATGAGACCACGATTGCTATGTACACGGATTACCTTAACGAGATTGGTGGTGAAGGAGCCGGCTGGAATCAGCGCATGACCAACAGTGACCGCTGTGGAATAATCCGAAACAACGATTCCACCTATAGCACCAAGCCAGGTCGCGAAAACCATCCAGCGACCTATGTATCCTGGTACGATGCCACGAATTTTCTGCGGTGGTGCGGCTTGAGATTGCCGAGCGAGGCCGAGTGGGAAAAAGCCCTTCGAGGAGGGCTGTATTTGGACGGCGATGAAACGAAAAAGCACCCCAATCCCCTGCCTGAACGGCGTTATCCTTGGGGCGACAAATCGCCAAATGCCGGCGGCGTTTACCGATGCAATTATGACGGCGACGACGATGGATTTGCCTACACGGCGCCGGTCGGTAGCTTCGATAAATTCAACAGCCCTTACGGCTTGTGCGATATGGCCGGAAACGTAGCTGAGTGGACACTGGATTGGTATTCAACTCCGTATCATGTCGGCCTGGACGGATTTCGGATGGTGCGAGGTGGTTCGTGGATGGCAGTTCCCGCGGCCTGCGATGCGATCACCGGGGCTACACAACTACCCCTAAAGGAGA
>DAOWID010000009.1 GCA_030641115.1 Planctomycetota bacterium
CTGTGCCAGTTGAGTGACATCGCCACCCGTACGGGACGGAGACTGAAGTGGGATCCGGTTCGGGAGGAATTCGTGGATGATGCGCAGGCTAACCGGTATTTATCACTGCGGTCGATGCGCAGCCCGTGGCATCTATAGTAGCAGAACAAATAGATGTCGAACGCGATCGCCATAACAGGTACCCTTGATACGAAGGAAGAGGATATTGACTTTATCAAGAACAGGATTCAAGAACGTAGAGACCAGGTGATGATTGTCGACACCGGCATTCTGGACGAGAGCAAATTAGCTTTGCCAAATAGGTCAGAGTATCTTGCCCCTGTTGAGCACAGGTGACCAATACGCTTGCCAGAACCTGCTGAGCACGACCACCGGCCTCAGCACGATTCCCGTAAACAATCTCTATCAATTTCGATAGGGCCGCATTTTCTTGAATAATCTCTTGTTTTTGGAAAGTTTTTCGTTGCGACAAAACCGCAGAGATCTCACGTCATCCACAGCCAACAACGCTTTTATATCCTGAGTTCAACGTTTTATCGGAAGCTCAATCATTTCTATACAATATGCTGCAAAATGACCTTCTAATATCTTCGCTCACGTTTGGCTCGGTGGGTTTCTGTTTCATATATTTTAGTAGGCACAACTTCTATTGCTGAGAGTGTAGATCCAGGTGATAAACAGATATGTTTAGTCTCTTACGAAACCGTCCATACGCGATTGGTGTAGACGCGGGCAACGATAGCCTCAAGCTGGTGCAGCTCGCACGTAATGGAAGAGGCGCAACTTTGATTGCTGGAAAAAGCGAGGATCGCCCCGAAGATGTCAAGTCAGGCAGCGCTAACTGGCAAAGATGGACCATAGTAGCCATGCGTGAAGCGATGGCAACCGGCAGGTTCCACGGCAAGGAGGTCGTGGCAGCGATGCCTGCGAGTGACGTGTTCGTTGATAATATAAAAATAGGAGCTCCGTTCGAAAATAGCTCGCAAAACCGCAACCCAACGCTGAAGGCCAAGAGCGATAAACTGCCGCGGGCCATCTCTTCAAAAATAGAACAAAAACTCCCATTTGAAATTGATGATGCGGTCGTAAAGTACGTGCCCACCGAGCAGGACAACGCCCTTGTGATAGCTACTGAGCGTACGATTATTGATAGACATATGGCGATGTACGAAAGGGCGGGCCTGACAATTAGATCCATCGCTGTTTGGCCGATGGCACTGACAAACTGTTATACAGAGTTCTTTGGCCGGCGCAAAACCGACCTGCAAACGATTGTAATGCTGCTCGATACACAGGCAAACTCTACGAATGTCGTAATTTGTCGCCATAAAAATGTGCTTTTTGCTAGTTCCATACCAATAGGAGCAAAGCAGCTCGATGACGAGAAAATGGCAACGAGATTGGTATTGGAATTGACCGCCTGCAGGCGCCGCTTCGCCTCAATATACCAGGATGCTCGAATTGAGCGCTTGATCTTCCTTTCGGGCCCAGCCGCAGAGCCGGAAACATACATAAACATTGCAAAGCAGATGGAAATCCAGGCCCAAATGGGAGATTGTATGGCGGCAGTCGAAATAGCTAATCCTTATCGTGCGGGGATCAATAAAAGGGTCTCGCACCTTAATTGGGCTACTGCCTTTGGGCTCAGCCTATCATAGTCGCGGTTGCCCAAACGAAATAAAAGAGTATCTCGAAACCTCATAGAGGGAGGTAGCTAAGAAAATGCTCAATATAAACTTTGTGCCTGATGATTACATTCAAAACAACGAATCGCGAAGAACAAATCTGATGTATCTTGTCCTATTCGCGGTAGTGATGGCAGCGTTGGGTGGCTCGTTTGCCACCATCAGGATACGACGACGCGCCGTCAGTGCTAAGGAAGAGTTTGTAAACACAAGAATGGCCCGCATTCAAAAAGCCATACACCAGTTTGAAGAGCTTCAGACAAAACGTAAAGCCATGATGAAGACGGCTCTGACCACCGCACAACTGCTTGAGCCCGTGCCGAGAAGCGTTGTGCTGGCGTCGTTGACAAATAGCTTGCCGCCGGGCGTGTCGCTGTTGAAACTGAACCTGATTCAGAAGGAACCTAAGCAAGTTGTCCGTGCCGCGCCGGCCAACAAATATCAGGCCGCACGAGGCCAAAAAGCAGCAGGTCAGACCAAAGTGTCACGCGAGAAATTGCTGGAAACACATATTGGTATTGAAGGTATGGCGCCAAGTGACCTGCAGGTTGCCGCTTATATTGAACGGCTCGGTACTTCAGCTCTGCTGGACAACGTAGCGCTCGTTGAATCGAAAGAACGCAAAATCGAAGATACAACCTTCAGAGAATTCAAGCTGACCGCCATGCTCAAGAGGGACGTCCATCTTACCAAAGATGATGTCGACGGAATTAAGACGCGCGCTGAGAAGTCCGTGTACAACTTTTAGTGCTGATATAAGCTATTTGTCTCAATTGAGACACTATGACCAAATGAGTTTCGTATGAGATGAGGGAAGAATCATGACAAGCGGTTTAAGAAAAGCTGTATTCTTCATTCTGTTGCTGGCCACATCTGTGATCGGCTACCAATATATGATTAAGCCGGCTAACAAACATCTGGCTGAGGCTAAAGGTAGAGTCGAGGCAAAATTGGCCAAATTGACCGACTTCGAAAAAACAGCCGCAGCCGCAGAGGACCTTACAAAACAGCTCGAACAATTACAGCAAGCCATCGAGTTTTTTGAAAGCAAGCTGCCGCCCACAAGCGAGATTCACAAGGTCCTTGAGCAGGTGACTGTCATTGCACAAAAGCAAGGCCTAAAGCCCAAGACAATTCGAACGCTGGAGAAAAAGGATAATAGCGGCTATGTAGAGCAGCCGCTAAAAATGGAATTAGAGGGAAATTTTAACGCATTCTATTCGTTCCTCTTAGAGATCGAGAAGCTTCCGCGCATCATGAAAATTCGTGAGCTTCACTTGGATAAGCACAGAGAAAACGAAGGCAAAATAGCAGCCGATTTCATAGTGAGCATATTTTTCCAGAATAGAACCGGCTAACTTTAGTTTTAAGTTGACTCAAAACTCAACACTAAAAACTCAAAACTATTAGTGGAGCTTAGCTATGTTGTCTTTTTTGCGAGAGCAAGGCCGTGAGGACTTGTCGGCAAACCAGCCGGGTGCCGCCGATAGTCGAGCTGACCATAAAGCTTCTGAGAATGCACAAGGTAAGGAATATTTCACCGTAGCAGCTCGAAACAAAAGTGCTCGCAAGAGTACCACTCTGGTTGCCATTCTATTTGCCATAGGCCTTGTGTGCCTTGGCTTTATGATCAAAAAAAGCGCACCACAAACAGCAGCAGCGGCGCCTACTTCGGAGGAAACCAAGATTGAGACAGCTATCGCCCGGCTTACAGGCGCCAGCTCGGAAATGTTCAGTCGGATGGATCAAATCGTTAAGAAATTCTATGAGTTTTCAGACGTCTTCCAGGTGCAGGTCAACGAGCTCGTCAAGAATCCGTTTGCGCTTGAAATGTTTTTGGGCAGCCTAAAAACAGAAGTTGACGCTCCACAGAAAGATGTCAGCGTTGACGCCGAAATGATCCTGCAGCAGCAGCTACGAAAACAAGCAAAGGACCTGAGCCTTCTTAGCATTATGCAGTCTGACCGTGGCACTTGCTGTATGATCAACGACACGATTCTGTACGAGGGAGATTCAATAAGATGTTTTAAGGTCGCCGAAATTGGTGATAGTTTCGTTAAGCTAAAGTGGAATCCCGAACCCAATTCTCAGCCTTTGGCAGCTCAATCCAAAGGCTTGGAAATAGTATTGAAGTTATCGGAATGAAACTACCCTTTTTATCTGAAAAGAGCAAGGATTCGTCGGAGCCGCAAGAGGATGTGCAAGGACATTTGAGCACCGACACCGCGACTGCCCAGGCTTATCCTGACGACGAGTCCGTGCGTGGGCTAAGTAACCTCTATTTTCCAGAAGGGCCCAGCGAGTCGCACGTGCGTGACATCGCTGACGTACTGCTGGACATGGGAAGGATTACGGACGACCAGCACGCACGCCTGCGGCAAGAGCAGGCGGCAAAACCAGCTTCTGACGCAGCAACCTGCCTGTTGAAAGAAGGGCTTGCCAATGCTGATGATGTTCTTATGGCGCAGGCCGAGCTGTGCGGCCTGGAGTTTCGACGAATCGCCGCCGAGGATGCACAAAAACAAGCTTTCGATAAGCTCGACACTGATTTCATAAAAAGAAGTAATATCGTGCCCGTTTCCATAGATGAAAGCACTTTAGTTATTGCAACATCGGAGCCGGCAAATGTCTTCGCAATAGAAGACGTGAAAAGACAGACGCAGATGAATGTTGAGGTCGTCGTGTGTCCAAAGGATGACATAGAGAAAATCTGCGACGCATTCCAGGAAGAAACCATCGAATACGATCTTGATAATATCATCAGCGATATGACGGAAGTCGAGGTCGTTCAGGACCAGCAGGAGGAGTCCGAGGACCTCGAAAAGATGGCCGGTCAATCGCCCGTTATTAAATTCGTCAATTATCTAATTAGCAATGCGATACGTGAGGGGGCCAGTGACATTCACATTGAGCCTAAAGAGAAGTTCATGAGAACAAGGTACCGGATTGACGGTGTGCTTTTCGAAACGATGCAGTCGCCGTTAAAAATGCACCCGGCAATTGTCTCACGCATTAAGATAATGGCCAACCTCGATATTTCAGAGAGAAGGCTGCCGCAGGATGGCAAAGTTTCAGTTATTGTGGGCGGCAGAGCAATTGACCTGAGAATCTCCACACTGCCGACAAATCAAGGTGAAAAAGTCGTTATCCGTGTGCTCGATAGCAGATCGATCCTGCGAGGCCTTGAGCAGTTGGGTATGGAGCCGGTCGTCTGCGATGCCTTTCGTCAGCAAATAGCCGTGCCTCATGGCATTCTATTGGTTACGGGCCCCACTGGTTCTGGCAAGAGTACTACCCTGTACTCGGCCCTGTGTCAGATGGACGGGGATAAGCTAAACATCTCGACCGTTGAAGACCCCGTGGAATATCAGCTGGATTTCTGCAATCAGGTGCAGGCCAACGAGAAAATCGGGCTTGACTTTGCCTTGGCGCTGCGGTCTCTGCTGCGCCAGGACCCCGACATCATAATGATCGGCGAGATTCGGGATAATGAGACTGCTCGCATCGCGGTCCAGGCTGCGTTGACAGGACATCTGGTCCTTTCCACACTGCACACAAATGACGCAGCCAGCAGCATCACGAGACTGGTCGATATTGGCATTGACGCATATCTGATAGCCGCCTCACTCAATGCGGTCCTTGCGCAGAGATTGGTTAGAAAGATTTGCCCGGACTGCAAAGAGATATACCAGGTACCCGAACACATGCGCAAGTACCTCGAAAACTCAGGAATTAGGCCGGAGGAGATCTTCCACGGTACCGGCTGTGACCACTGCAGAGGCTCGGGATATGTAGGAAGAGTGGGTATTTATGAGCTTTTGGTTATTGATGAAACATTCAGAGATATGATTAACAAAGACTCTTCCGTCAGTAATATGCGCCGGGTGTTCCATGAAAGCGGACAGCCGAGTTTGTTTGACGACGGTATCAAAAAAGTAAAGCAGGGCGTCACTACAATAGAGGAAGTGCTCCGCGTTACAGAGGTATATGGCCAGAATGAAGCCGAAGTCTTCGTTGAAAATGAAGGATGAGAGAACGTCAGTCGCACGCGTGCTTTTAGAGGGATTCTGACATGGTAGATGTAAAAACTATATTAGCAACAGCAATAGAAAACGAGGCAAGCGACGTGCATATCAACGCTGGGATGCCGCCTGTGCTCCGTAAGAATACAGAGTTAATCGACATGGATTTCCCGCCCGTCACGAATGATGATGCAAAAGAAATGGTTCTTGCCATGATTGGGCCTGACAAATTCAAGAGATTTGAAGAAAATAGAGATTTTGACTTCTCGACAACTATCGATGATGGTAATCGATTCCGTGTTAACGCTCATTATCAGCGGGATACGATCGCAATATCGTTTAGAGTCATCCCTAATCAGGTCCTTTCAATAGACGATCTTCACCTGCCGCCAATAGTCAAAGAGCTCACGGACCTTCCAAGGGGTTTGGTGCTTGTAACCGGCCCTACCGGCTCCGGCAAAAGTACCACACTTGCTGCGATGATAGGGCTGATAAACTCAAAGTATGGCAAACACATAATTACATTAGAAGACCCCATCGAATACATGATAGCCAACGAAAACAGCATGATTGAGCAGCGCGAAATCGGCTCTGACTGTCCGGAGTTTGCATCAGGCCTTAGGCACGTGCTCCGACAGGACCCCGATATCATTATGGTTGGCGAAATGAGAGACTTGGAAACCACAAGTTTCACAATTACTGCTGCCGAAACGGGGCACCTTGTCTTCAGCACCCTGCACACCAACAACGCTCCGCAGACCATCGAGCGAATTATCGATATCTACCCCGCCAACCAACAAAACCAGATTCGCACAATGCTCGCTAACACACTGCAGGCCGTTATCTCGCAGACATTGTTCAAACGCTTAGACCAGCCTGGCATGATACCCTGCACAGAAGTATTACTATGCACATCCGCCACCAGAAACTGCATTCGCGAGAACAGAATCTATGAAATACCGAATATCATCGAAACTTCCCGTAGATTGGGTATGCAGAGTCTGGATAAGAGCGTCGCAGAAATGTACTTCAAGGGTTACGTCGACAGGGAAGAAGCCGTTACACGCTCAACCAACCCTGGCAAGATGGACAAAACGCTCGTTCCTACCCGTGAATTTGAAGTTACCCAGCCATCCGATGCAGTTAGTGCAGAAAAGTAAGGCACCCACTTATGATTGAAGAGTCTTCCTGGAATTATAAAAGTGCAGTTGCAGAAAAGCCCCAGCAAGCTCAACCACAGGCCGAGCACGCTCAACATAGGCACGTCACCGCCCAACATTCCATGGACGGTGCGCAGAAACCCAAACATCCTCGTCGTAAAGCCGGCGGCCAGCTTACACCACTGCAGAGGATAAAGGGGTTCAGAGTCGAATTTGGGCCGAGCAGAAAAGATATTTTGAATTTCACCAATCAGCTCGCAGTCATGGTCCGGGCCGGAATAAGCCTGCAGGATTCGCTCGAGTCAATAGGCCAACAAAATGACAATCGAAAGTTCGAGGCTGTGATTAACGATTTGAGAAATCGAATCGAAGCGGGACAGAGTTTTTCGCAGGCGCTTGCGGAGCATCCACAGGTGTTCAGCAACCTTTACATGAATATGGTGGCCGCGGCGGAAATCTCCGGCTCGCTCAGCGACATGCTGCAAAAGTTGGCGCAGTATCTGGACCAGGAGGCTGAAACACGCTCACAGATCAAAGGGGCTATGGTTTATCCAATTATCATAGCAGTTATGGCTGTGTCGGTAACCTTTTTCCTACTCTGTTTTGTTTTGCCGAGGTTTACTGCGATATTCGCGGGAAAGGAGCATCTGTTGCCCACGCCGACCATAGTGCTAATGGCAACTAGTACCTTCCTGCGAAAGTTCTGGCTGTTTATTCTGCCGGTTATTGGAGCCGTGATGTGGGGCTTCTGGTACCTCATCAATACTGCTGCTGGCCGCCTCTGGTGGGACAAGGCAAAACTGGTAATACCTCTCGTAAGAACCCTGTGCCGAAGTCTTTACATTACAAGGAGCCTGCACACGATGGGCGTCTTGACAAGAGCAGGCGTGCCCATCCTGAATACCATCTCCATAACGGCCCAGATAGCGGGAAATGTGCTCTATAAGGATATGTGGCTTCGTGTCCACGAGGAGGTCCGCCAGGGCAAAAAAATCGCATTCGGTCTTACTCTTTACAATCTTATGCCGACCAATGTGGTGCAGATGATAAGAAGTGGTGAAGATTCAGGCAATATAAGCGATGTGCTCCGAGATGTTTCTAATTTCTACGCAAGAGAGCTCAAGACTGTCATAAAAACAGTAACGTCGATGATAGAACCAATTATGATAGTCGTGATGGGTGTTTTGGTCGGCTTTATCGCAATGAGTATTATTCTGCCGATATTTAAGATGTCCAGCCTCGTCACGGGCAAGTAGGAGATTGACTATTGACTATTTACTAATGACTATTGAGAAAATAGTAAATGGAAAATAGTAAATAGAAAATGAAAAACGGCTTCTCACTTATCGAGGTATTAATTGCAATACTATTAGTAGGTCTTGCAATTGTGGCTCTCGTCACAGCCAGCGGCTCATTCACAATAGCCAACGGTGCAGCAGCAGATCTGTCAACTGCTGAGTTCCTCGTTGAACAAATCAGAGAGCGTACTGCTTTGCTTAGCTATGACGATTTAGAAGGTGTGACCTTCCCACCCTATTCGCCGCCGATCGATGTTAATGGAGGGGTTTTGAGCAATTTTGCTGCGTTTACTCAGCAGATCACGGTCGAGAACGTCAGCGGAGCAGATTTTGAGCAGGTCGTGAGTAACCACGCCAGCCCCTTCGTTCGCGTAACTGTGAGAGTTGTTTTGAACTCTAAAGAAATCAGCTCTGCGAGCTGGATTCGAGCACGATACTGAAACGTGCGAATCCTATCGCATGAAGCCTGAAGCAGCATACGAATCTCGGTGAACAAAATGCAAAATACGAGATACGAGATACGACCCCTGCCAACAACAAGCAGGGCTGTCATCGCTGCGAAAGCAGGGACGAGATGCAAACATGGCTTTAGCATCGCAGAGTTGTTGATTGCCTTGGCAATAACAGGCATACTGCTTGCCGCGATAGCTGTGGCGCTTAATGCCTCGATCATAAACTACCGGGTAAACGAGGATATATTTAAAGCAGTCAATAGTGCTCGCCAAGCATTGTCTCGGATAACAAGCCAGCTCCGTACAGCAAATGCGGCTGATCCGAACTCGCCGGACAATGAATGTGCACTAATCACCGCTGATGGAGATGATATAACTTATCGATATAACGATGGGGATAACAAACTTTATTTGGATTCAAACGGTAATTCGTATGTGCTTTGCGACAGTGTTACTGCTATGGCTTTCACAAGAAATAAAGCGACCAAAGATGCAGTAACGTATGTTAAGAGTGTTCAGATGTCTATGGCGGTTCAAAGCGGCAACGTGCAACGGACCCTTTCAGCCGCCGCCGTCATTAGAAGGAATTTGGAGTGATACTTGCTTTTGCCTGAGCGAATTTGCAATCAAACTAAACCGCTGCAGACTTGTTGCACACAACTTCATCCTCCCCACATTCCCAGCACAAGGGCTGTACAACCAATGGACAATACCGACTCTGGTTATCACAGGGACCCGAAAGAATAATTGCGCTCTCGTGAAAAGTTTTTGGAAAACGGTCGTATTATAAATTCCGTGTGGCAGCCCCAATCCGCCATAATACGTATTTAGCCAGATACGAAATACACGCCCATCCCTAAGCTTGCACTCTGCTTAGCGGGGCTCTTGCGCTCGAGGCTGCCACACGATTTTTCATTCTTATTGGGTGGCAGCCTCAAAGCCTGTCCTGAGCCTGTCGAAGGGCCGTAGGCTTTGGGGATGGTTCTATTCCGAGAGGTGCTTCAAACGACATGTCAAATTGTCGTTATTTGGCGTGGCGTTTGATTAGCCCATTAGCAACAGCGAAGCTTTTTAGTTTCAGAACAAGCAATCTCCCTCCCTCGAAAGAGGGTAGGCAGGGAGATTGCGATGGTGCAAATCATATGGAGGTTCATGAGCAGAAGGTGCTTTCATTGAGGCGTCTGCTCCGCCGCACCAGTCGGGCGGACCGCATCCGGAATCGAGCCAGTAGTCTGTCAATATTGATTTTATGGTTCAGAACCCGCCGCGGCGGGCTAAATATTTAGCCCCACGTTTCACGTGGGGTTCTTACCCGCAACTTCGAATTTGACACACTGCTACTGCCCTCTATCCCAACTATCCATACTCGGATGTGACACCGCCTATTTCATGTTGTCGCCAAGCCCGGCATATCTAAGCAGCTTCCAGCCTGATGGCAAAAGTATCGCAGCCAGCGCAATCTTCAACAAATCACCGACAATGAAAGGATATACACCCGCAAGCAGTACATTGTTGACACTCGGCAAGCAAGACAGCCAAACCACGCCGAAAGCGTAAATCACAATATTGCCCAAAGCCATCGCCAGAACCGTCGTTCCAATCCGCCTGTCCCATCCTTTCTCAGCCAGCAGGCCTACAATATAGGCTGCTGGAATGAAGCCGACAATATACCCCCCGGTGAAGCCTCGTAGTACCGCAGAACCGACTCCCGTTGCAAACACGCCCAGCCCCACCACTCCCTCCATTATGTAGGCGAGCACACATACGCAGCCTCGCCGAGATCCGAGAAGTGCCCCTATCATCAACACGGCAAACGTCTGCCCGCTGATAGGAACAGGGCTGAAAGGCAGAAAAAATCTGACCTGAGCACACAAACCGATCAGCAAAGAGCCGCCAATTATCGAAACGACGTCATAAAGTCCGGCGTACGTCTTCTTGGAGGGCCTCAAAACATCGGCATAAGTCGCACTTGTCAACATATTTACCCCGTCGGTAAAGGCAAGTCATTTCAGTTGTCTCAACACTCTCTACAAAACTCACATGTTGTCCGTATTGTATTTGAAACCTTCGCCTACGTCAAATGTCCAACCGTCAGCTTTTTGCCAAGTCACAGCATCTTGTTATGAAAGAGGCCTTATGAAAGAAATGTCCTTATCAACGCCGCCGCTCCTAATGCACAACCCATGTCATACAGTGCCAAAAAGAATCGGGGCCTATACCGACTTAATCAGTATAGGCCCCGAACCGGTGCAAAATCATCGGCTAATTACTTAGCCTTGCATTAACACTCTCTGCTATGGCCACAGTACCTCATCAAGGAACATATCCGCCAGCAGAGCATAATCCTTCAAGTCAATTGTGCCATCGCCGTTCATGTTGATGGCAGGATCAGGCGGCGTCAGCAGCAGATGCAACGGCTGAGTAAACGTAGCGGTCTTGCCGGCAAGGCTCGCAACCTCGCCCTGCGGCAGAGCCCGGTTGTAAATCCGCACGTCATCGACCAGGCCATTCCAGAATTCAGCCGCGTTATTAACCTGCCGTCCGATGTGGGCCAGGCTCAAGACGAGGTCCCAGTCTTTGGCCTCTGAGGCCACCAGGTTACCGTCCGCATACATTCTGGCGGTCGTTCCGTCATACGTCAGGCAGATGTGGTGCCAGACGTCCACCTCCCAAAAATCGTCCTCAGAGACATCATCGCCGTAACCTCCGCCGTAGAGGTCAGCGCCGTACAGGCCGATGAACATAGCCTGACCGGTGCCGCCCGTACCGTATGCCGCAATCCAGCGGTAACCGCTAGCAACGCTCTCGGTCTTGGCCCACCCACACATACTGCGGGCAGAATAGCCGGAGGGCCAACCTGGCGGACTGCCAAAGTCAACGTAATCATCTATGCCATCAAGTACAATCGCATCCGTGCCTTGCATAGAATCCGTAGTATAGACCGCGGGACCTACGCCCATCTTGGTGCCGTGATTGCCGCCGGCACTGTCGTTGGCGTTGCCATCCAGCTTGTAGTGGCCAACCAGACCACTGCTTAGGCCACTGCCGTCCGGCGTAACGCTGTAAGTACTGGCCAGCCAGTTGGCAGTCATTATATCAACGTCCAAATAGTCAACCACGCAGTCATTGTTGTAGCTGCCCGCAGGCTTGGCAAGATCAGGCAAACATCTCGGCGGATAAAGCCTGATGTCGTCAACGTACAACATGCCTGCACCACCGAGCTTCGGAATGGCTCTATCGCCGAGACCAATATACATCTTCTTGATGCTTTGAAGATTCACGCCGGCGTCACCGACCTCTTTCAGGTCAATATTCCACTCCTGATACGTGTCTGACACAACCGCATCGGGATCCGGGTGGTTGACCACCTTCCTCTGACCAACACTATCTTCAACGACAACATAGAGCTGCTCAGCATCATTACTGCTTATACCAATGTCCTGTGACTGCCACTGACCCGTGACCGTACCAGTAATGGTTACGTCGGAGAATTGAGCCTCGCAGGTGAGAGCCGTGTTACCGCTGGACAGTTCTAAGCCTACATAGACATCAGCAGCCATTGCGAAGCTCGCTCCCGTACCCAGCGTCTCCCACGTGGCCCCGTCAGCCGAATGCTCAGACGTAAAGTTGTTCCCGCTCCGGGTGATTCTCACCCAGTGCGGCGCGGTGATTCCAGTTTGCTGGCCTGCTGCGCCTGTGTTGGCCAGGCCCTTGCCGGCACGATACTCGAAGACAACGCCGTTACCAGGCGTGACAAATGTCATCGCGTGCGCGGAGTTCGGGTCCAGGTCCTCACGGATCATCACGCCGGCCTTGGCCCACCCGCTCGTGTTCGTCATACCGAGCACCTGCGCTTCAATGCTGCCCGCGCTCGATAGCCGCTTAAAGGCATAGTGGAACCCATCAGCCGTGCCCGAGATATCCCAGCCATCGGCGGTTACCGTGTAGATGTCTGCTACAGGATTGTAGCTGAAGCTGCCAACAGATGCCGGATAGCCCCGGAACCACAGTGTCAACGCCTTAACATCGCGCCTGGTCCAATCCTGCGGAGGATCAAACGTCCGTTCCGTCTCTGAATAAAGGGCCTTGCCGGTCGAACCGTCGTTGACGTACTCAAACGGCATCGCCTGCAAGCCCTCGTGAACGATAGTCCGCTCAGCATAAGGAACGTCAAGGTAACCTACAGTCGAGCCGGTACCGTTGCCACCGTACGGCAAGACGCCACAGCTAACATCACCCTGGTGTCCCCATCCATCGCCCCATCCATAGAATATCCTGTTACAATAATCGTCGTATGGCTCAAAATCGTCAACGAGAAGATAGTCGGCTACCGTATAGCCCCAGACTCTGCCTTCGCTGATAGTCGCATCGGTATTGTACTCATCAATCCGCCAGTAGTAACTCTGGCCCCATTCGAGAGCTTCCGGCGGAGTATAGCTGTTAGGATCTATCCGGCCTCGATATACACCCGTCGTTGTCGTATCAGCATCTTCTACAGCGTCTCTATCGGTGCCGAAGTACACATCGTGCTTGGCCACGTTATCTCCCGGCGACCAGGTGATGGGCTCAGCATGTTCAATATCTGGTGTTGAGCCATTCGCAGGGTTCGCGTTCCACGCAAGTAACGGGTCACCTCTCATGGCCTGTTTAATCTCGGCCTGTGTTAGCGCCTTTTTGTAGATGCGGACGTCATCGACCGGGCCATTCCAGAATTCGACGGCGGTGTTCACCTGCCGGCCGATGTGGACACGGCTCAAAACCAGGTTCCAGGTCTTCGCCGCTGAGTCCACCTGGAAACCGTCTGCATACAACCTGGCCATGCTCCCATCGTATGTCAGGCAAATGTGGTGCCATTCACCCACCTGCCAATAACCGCTCATCAGGACATCATCGCCATAGCCTCCGCCGTACAGGTCAGTGCCATTTATACCGATGAACATAGCCTGACTCGTGGCGGGCGAACCATAAGCCGCAATCCAGCGCCAGCCGCCGGCAACACTGTCGGTCTTTCCCCACCCGCACATGCTGCGGGCAGATGTGCCGGACGGCAAATCCGACGGATTGCCGAAATCAACGTAATCGTTGCTTCCGTCAAGCTCCAGCGCACCGCCGTCCACGCCGACCACCCACTGCGGCCCGTTAAGGCATGTGCCATGATGGCCATGGCCGGACCAATCAAGAACAGCAGTGCCTTGGCCCTCATCAAGCTTCCACCAGGCCACAAGATTAGGATCAGAAATCGGTATGTCGGGCCGGGTCTTGAATCTCCAGATCTCACCTGTGTGTTTCGTGGTGGTGTTGAGCTCGACCTCATCGATTCGCCAGTAATAAGTGGTATCCAGTGCAAGGACGCCAGGATCATAGGTCGCATCCGGCTGGTTGCCCTTGGACGTTCCGCCGGTGCCATCGGTCACTGCAGTCTCATCGGTCCCGAAGTACACATCGTGTGTGACCGCAGTAGCACCCCCAAACCAGCTTAGATCCACATCGGTAGCCACGTATTTGGCGCCATCAGGTGGGTTGGGATCGCAGGCAGGTAACCCCGCAGCCCTAAAGCGCCAGACATCGCCTGTGTGAATCGTCGTGCCGTCGGCCTCGACCTCATCGATCCGCCAGTAGTAGGTGGCCTGTGGAACAAGAGGCTCAAGATGGTAATACATGGCCCAGGCTAAGGGCTGCTGGCCTTTGAACTCAGCCGCACCCGGCGTCGGATTAGTGCCGAAGTATATATCGTGAAACTTGGCGGTCTCTCCCGACTTCCACGTCATGAGCGGCGACATCACGTTTGCAACGCCGTCAGGTGGATTGGGCGCATACGCCTTGTTGAAGTTCGGAGGGATACCGTTGGACAGATCCTCCACCTGCTTCGGCGTTAGTACTCGGCTGTAGATGTGGACATCATCGATCGCGCCATCCCAGTTCTCGTTCTCGTGATAACACTGTCGTCCAAGGTAGGCATTGTTCAAAACCAGGTTCCAGGTCGCAGCGACTGAGACCATTTCGACACCGTCGGCATACAGTTTGGCGGTGCCTCCGTCATACGTCAGGCAGATATGGTGCCAGGCGCCGGGTGACCAGAAATTGAGGACAGGGATATCACTATACATACCTGAACCGTAGAGGGTAGTGCCGTTCCTGCCGAGGCACATAGCGTTACCCGCGGAGGCACCGCCGGTACCGTATGACGCAATCCAGGTCCAGCCCCCGGCAACAGTATCAGTCTTGCCCCACCCGCACATGCTGCGCTCAGCAGAGCCGGATGGCAGTGTCTGTGGATTGCCGAAATCAACGTAATCGTCAGTCCCATCAAGCTCCAGGGCATGGCTGCCCACCATTGCATCCGTCGTAAACCCCGCTCCATTCATCAGCGTTCCGTCAATGCCGCCAACCGAGTCCGTCGCGTCGTTGTCCAACCGCCAGTGAGCAACCTCTACTGCACCATCAGTACGCGCAGACAAACTCAGAAGCAAAACAAAGGCCACTAAATAAGCCAATTTCCTGTACATAATAGTCCTCCTTCATAAGAGAATCACAATAATGATGATTGTGCCTTGGCCACGCACCAAAGCACCTCTTGTCTTCGACAAATATAATATCTGATCACGCCTGCCTCTCTGTGAGCTACTGCATGAACCCGGCACGCCAGAGAACCGAAATCCACAGCCCTCAACCAACTCTATTTATACCAAATTAGCTACCTTGTCATCAAGAAAAAACTGAAAGATATTGCCCAGTATCCCCTGAACCGTGATTTGTGGCCCAATAATCAATATTTTCAGCCGTTTCTCACCACTATCGCACCAAGCCGGATCGACACATAGCGCTCTCCGCCACTCTAATACTACAGCGCCAGTCAAGTCTGGAGATAGGCCTTTTGAATCAACATTCGGCATGGTTCAATCCTGGGTGGCAGCCTCAAGCGCAGCTTGGGGATGGCAAAGCTCCAAAAGCGGCGTAACCATCCCCAAATCCTTCGGATTTGAGGCTGCCACCCACTATGGAGCCACAAATCAATGTTACCCAGAA
>DAOWID010000041.1 GCA_030641115.1 Planctomycetota bacterium
GCGAAGCGCGGCGGAGCGAAGAATCTGGCCAGCTAATCGTGTTTGCATCCCGCAGCGTTGGTTTTTCTTACTTCTTTAGCCATATCCTTCGCTGCGCTCAGGATGACGGCGATAAAAACCACAACTTCTCATACACTTTCTAAGAATCTATTTGGCCCACCTAAACCAGCCTCTTTGGCAGCTTCTCGGGCGTTCACTTCACCAGCAAAATAACGCTCCAAAGCCTGCAGATAACTTTCGGTGATTTCTCGCTCAGGCATAATCAGCCTACCTTTCGGGTAAACATAGCACTTTGGGCCCACATTAGCAGACTCAAATATACAGTGAAATAGTACAGCAGAAAAGAGAACACAAAACAACTCTTTTCTGTTCACATTTTCAATTTTCCGCAAGTATTTTTTTGTGTTCTCATATACAGGTTTATTAATATTCTGGACTATACAATCTCAAAATAAAATACACGTGTTACAAGATGTGTGTTTTGTCATTCCCGTTATGGCTACTACTAAGAATAGTTACATGACTTGCTGATGTATGGGGCTTTGGTCTAATTCTTGTTCCAACAAATTATTTAGCACTTTGACTTGACATCTATACTATTGTATAGTACAATACACTGAAGTTATTGTTTATGTTGCTGAAGAATCAGTGATTGGTCGGATAATTATGGCTACAACGAATCAAAATCAATATTTCAAGGGGATTCGCGACGGGCTTCTGGAGACAATTAACTCACTCGAAAAAGGCAAAAAACTCACATGCCGTGAAGTTTCTTTGCCAGAACCTCCCCATAAAATAAGCGGCAAGGAGATAGCTGATTTACGGGAAAGGAAGCTTAATGTGAGCCAGCATGTTTTTGCTCTTGTTTTGAATGTCTCCCCAAAGACTGTGCAGGCATGGGAGCAAAACGTCAATAGGCCTAGCGGACCAGCTTTGCGATTGCTGTGGTTGTTACAAAAAAAGCCGGATATCCTAAAAGCCATGTTGGCATGAATATACACTATATAGATTAGGCAGAAACGATGTTCCCTGCTTAATTGCCTGACAAACAATGCCTACCGAGTTCTTCATCAACTTGACTACCCCTCAAAACCTTCGGCCAAGTACTTTATAGTAGGCCTAACTTCTCATCCAGGCCGAAGATAATGTTCATATTCTGAATTGCCTGGCCGGATGCGCCCTTGACCAGATTGTCAATGGCCGAGAAACATACAATCCGGCCCTTCACACAAGTCACAAAGATATGGCAATAGTTCGTCCCGGCTACGTCTTTAACCGCAGGAGCGTCCTTATGTATCTGCACAAAAGGCTCGGCAGAGTAAAAATCATTATAGAGTCTTAATAGCTGTTCGCTGCCGACTTTTTCTCCATGAGATTCTTCGCTGCGCTCAGAATGACAAACAGGCTGACAGTAAACCGTCGAGAGAATTCCCCTGTCAAAAGGTCCTACGTGGGGCTGAAACAGTATTTGAACATCAGTGCCGGCAATTTCGCCGGCGATTTGCTCCATCTCCGGCATGTGGCGGTGTGAGCCAATTCCATAGGCGAAAAGGTTTTCGTTCATATTGGGAAAATGAAACTTGCTCGAGGGATTCTTACCGGCCCCCGATACGCCGGTCACCGCATTGACGATGATTGAGTCCGTCTTAATAAGGCCTTCTCTCAGTAGTGGTGCTATCGCAAGTAAAGCACCGGTCGGATAACAGCCAGGATTGGCAACAAGCTCAGCGTCCTTTATCTGCCGGCGCAATAATTCCGGCAAGCCAAATACAGCCCTTGCCAAGTTAGCAGTGTCAGTGTGCTTCACCTCGTAGAATTCCTCATAAACCTTCACGTCTTTGAGCCGATAGTCCGCACTGAAATCAATGACTTTCAGCCCTGCAGTCAACAACTTGGGCACAAATCCCATGGACACCTTGTGAGGTAGACAGCACAAAGCCACGTCAGCCGTGCCGGAGAGCTTATCTAAATCCAATGGCTCGATGGCCAGATCGCACCTGCCCTTGAACTGTGGAAAGACATCTCCAACTGCCCCACATTCCTCCGGCAGCGCCGTTAGGTACACCAACTCCGCCTCGCTGTGCCGCAGGATTATCCGTATCGATTCCGCACCGGTATATCCACTTGCTCCGATTATCGCAACTCTTATCATCGATTCTGCCCTTGAAAAAAACAGCCGCCAAGATTGTCTCTCAGCGGCTATTGTAATAATCCGGACGTGAATGTGCAAATTAACGCTTCGAGAACTGGAACCTCCTTCGCGCACCCCTTTGGCCTGGCTTTTTCCTCTCGACCATCCTGGGGTCACGAGTCAGGTGTCCGCCGTCTCGTAGCGGCTGGGCATAGTTCTCATCATAATTCTTCAACGCCCTTGCGACTCCCAGTAGTGATGCGCCAGCTTGGCCCGTAATTCCGCCGCCCCTGACATTGATAAAGACATCAAATGATTTCTCCGCCTCAACCGCCTTCAGAGGAGCAACAACTGCTTTTCTATCCTGTTCTCGGCGGAAGTAATCGTCGAGCTGCTTCTTGTTAATCACCATTTTTCCCTTGCCTGGTCTGATTCTAACTCGGGCGACGGAGCTTTTTCTCCTGCCAGTACCCCACCAGTAGCCGCCTTTGGGTTCGCCGGTTGGCTTCCGGGCCGATTTGCGCTGGCTTTTACGGCTTTGCTCGCCTCTCTTGCTATCAGGCTTATCAGTTTCGGTTTCTGCCATTATTCGTTGTCTTTCTCAAAAAAGTTCTATCTTTTCGGGTCCTTGGGCCTGGTGTTGGTGTTCCGAGCCGCGATACACCTTCAATTTCTTGAGCATTTTTCTGCCAAGCCTGTTTTTCGGCAGCATCCGCCTTACCGCCAATTCGACGACCTTTTCAGGCTTCTTAGCCATCATATCGGCGAAGCTGACATACTTGTGGCCGCCGGGATGGTGCGTGTAGTAATCGTACTGTTTCTGCTCAGCCTTTTTGCCGGTAACTCTTACTTTCTCAGCATTGACGACAATCACATGGTCGCCGACGTCCACGTGGGGCGTATACTCAGGCTTGTTTTTGCCCATCAGTAAGGGCGCAATTCTGGCAGCCATTCGGCCCAGAATCGCCCCGTCGGCATCCACGAGCAGCCATTTCTGCTCAACCTCATTTTTCTTAGCCATGAAGCTCTTCATAGATAATCTTTCATTTGCCACAAGAAAGCAGGTATTTTAGCGAGTTAGACCTGACTGTCAAACTATTTTTGAGGCGAAAATTCAATAATTTGCGCTTCATCCGGTTAACGAGTAGGTGCCCCGTTTGAAATTGGGTTTGAATTGGGTTTGTATTCACACAGTTTGCAATTGGCAATATTTTCATAATCCACAGTTATTAAAGAGGTTAAGTTCATTTGGGCTTTCGGAAAATTGGGTTTGTTTTGCAAAAAAAGGCCGATTCGTAGAGGATTCTCGACAATTGTAGAGCAAGTTGCGTCCGCCAAAAAGGCGGCGGATCTGCGATATTGAACATTCGATACTCATTATTGATATCTCACTCTATTAGTTGGAAGCGTATTATACATGATGAGAGGTCCGGCGTCAAGTAAAATCAACCACAGATTTCACCGATTTTCTAACCACGGATTTCACAGCTTGCACGGATTTATCAAGTGAGATGCTGGATTCTCGATGCGTGAAGCGTATCTCGCCTCTTCGGCAGGCTCAGGACAGGCTCGCGTATTTTGTCGCTTCGGCAGGCTCCCCTCGACCGCGCTCGGGACAGGCAGGGCAAAGCAGGACAAGGATTAGCGAATCGTTGCTGGATGCTGGATGCTTAATACTCCAAAAAAGCACCGGATGTCTTTCAGCAGAAAAATATGTATGGCGTGCCCGGAATTCACAGAATATTTATTTGACGGACGGCATAATTAAGGTATAATTATTACACATGGAGTTCGAATTCGACGCCAAGAAAAGCAGCAGAAACAAGCAACCACATGGGATCCCCATCAACAAAGCCCAGAGGCTTTGGGACACCCCCATCGTAGGTGACAACCCCGTAA
>DAOWID010000028.1 GCA_030641115.1 Planctomycetota bacterium
CTGCTATGGGCGATTGGGCCAACTATCTCGTAAAGAACTCATCAAAAAAAGCCTTCGCTCAACAACTAAAACTGCTCTAACGAGCCATAAACGCCGTTTTAACCCTGTGAACGGTTACGGCTTCGCCTCAGAATGACAGGTAATCGCCAAGAGTTATTCGGATAGGCACTAAACGCAGTGGGAGAATCTCTGCCGTGCACCTCAGTGTCGATATGGCCAGCCCTCGGCCATATAAGTGATATCCAATTTCTGATTATCGGGGGGATATTCAATGCCGTATACTGTTACCCCTTGACGAATCAACTTATCCACACGCTCTATGGTGAAGCGATCCCGCCATTTCCGCACTTCCGAATGACCGTCGCAGAATCCTAAAACACTGCTGTCGCCATGGTTGACAGCCATCGGCCCCCACCAGCCCCACTCGTCGGGGATTCCCGTATACTCGGGGGCCCCTATTACAAAATGATGGCTCGAATTCCAATTTCGTGTTTCCGCGGTCTCCACAAACACATAACGGGTCGCCGGCCGAGTAATCTCATCGAATCTCTTGATCTGCGTATTGTATCGCGCATGGCTGCTCCTCACAGCTCCGTATAAACACATAGGAACCGAATAAGTAACAAAAACCCCTGTCGTGTCATAGATGCTCTTTCGCATATTGTCCGCGGGGCAATGGTAGACATCGGGATTCCTGACGTACGGGTATAAGACGCCGGCTTTGATCCCCCGCTTCTCATCGTCATCCGTCACAGCAGGATTTGTTTGGCTAATGCTAAGCAGATTACCCTGTGAGTCACGAGGCACCCCGATCCAGCCGACGAATCTTCCGTTCTGTTCTACAGCATTGTCTTCGGAGCTCATGATGCGGCCATCATTGTCTGTCATGTACATGTACCAGCCCAGCGCAAGGTTCTTGGTATTGGCCAAACACACGCCTGTCGCAGCCTGTTGTTTCGCCAGCCGTAACGCCGGCATCAGAATTGCCATCAGTATGGCGATAATGGCAATGACAACCAGCAGCTCGATCAGGGTAAAAGCTTTCGTTTTCATTTCCAATCCTTTTTGTTCTTCGATTTCACGTCCTTAAACCGACGATTCGCTCCGGGAACAGGCTATTTCTCACTATATTGTCATATTAAGGCTTCTGCAAAATTGCAGGTTAGGCATGCTTTGACAAGAAAAAATCGTTTTCTGATTTTTTCTTGGTAAACAGTAAGTCGTTCTTTAAAAACAGTTAAGCGATTACTTAAGAAAATCAAAAAACGGATTTTCTTAAATAATATATGCCTAACCTGCAATTTTGCAGAAGCCATTGTTATATTACAACCGTTGCCCTCCATCACACAACACATTTTTTGGGCGAAGCTTCGTCGCGGCCTCGCAGAGCTGCCACGAATCTTAACCGCTCGATGCGATCTGACGATTTCCCAAAGAAGTGTCCGCGACACGCCCCCTCCGTCATCTGAAATGTAACGTAAAGACACTGCCTAATCACCTTGGTCGCCATCGTGATTACCTTCTCCCTAAGCGTCCACAGCGAGCAGTCCTTCACTGACCTGGCCTACCCCAGTCGTCTCACGGAGCCGCTGACGTTGTTCGCCAAATCCGGCAACTGCAAACCGGCATACTTCTTACCTGAACACGCGTTTTCAGTGCTGAAAACTGCTTTCAGGAAGCAGTCAGAGCGCGTCTAATGCACTACGAACGACGACGTCTAATCAAGACCAGCGAGCCAAGCCCCAGCAGCGCGATTGTGGCCGGCTCCGGAACCAATTCAAAGCCGTTCATCACGAAGAACTTATCGGCAGTAACAGCGTCGGGGCCGAACACCACGCTGAACGTGAGAGTGATATCAGAGCCGTCGCTTGTAAGGTCCGTGGTGAACTTCGTCACATCCGCAAGATTGACTATGCCAGAGGTTCTGCCATCGCTGATGTCTATTCCCGTGAACGTCCTCTCGCCGAGCGCATCAGTCACGATGACATCGAAAACACCCGTCTGGTCCTCGGTATCGTGGTGATAGGAAAGCCAGAAATAGTCACCGGCCGGAAGGCCGCTGATCGTCAGCGTCAGCGGATCACCATAAACGCGGCCGTCGGTTCCTGTCCAGTCCCGAAGCAGATCCGGCGTATCGCTACCGTCGTTGCCGCCTCTGTCTATCATCTGCATGGCGCGCCAATCAGGCAGATATGGATTCCAGCTTAACGACAGCGTAACCGTAGCATCAAAGGCGCTGTAGCTCTGCGGCGTGTACAGCTCCAGCGCGTTCTCGTGGTTTGCCTGGAACCCTTCAAAGCCCGCTTGCACAGGCTTGTCCGGCTGCCCGAAGTCGATGTTCAGCGCAGCCTGCGCGGTCGATAGTGCCGTTACCAGACACAGTACACATGACAACATCATTACTCTTTTCATACACTCCTTCCTCCAGAAAAACTCAACAATTTCTGTTTACGACGTCGTTACAGTTTTAGTCCTCCTTGCTGATAAACACCCTATAAGAAACGCGCACACCTCCTTATGGAATACTTACTATACCAAAATTCTAAGCTTCAAGCAAGCATTAAATAGCTCAGACTTCAAAATTTTGATTTTTTTTGAAGGCCCTGCCGAGCAAGAACGGAAGTGGCGGTAAGTCTTGTTTTTGAAAGCGCTTACGTCTGACTGGCTCACTAACTCCTTACTGTGGATTACGCAAAATGCTCTGTCAATCTAAGCTTTTTTGACAGATTAACTTGTGGGCCACATTTAGAAATGCCCAGAAACCTTGAGTTATCAGCACGGACCTGGTAGTATGTTAAAAAATAGGGCAACCGTTCACGAGAGAAATGTGGCATTTTATGTCATTGCGAGGCCCGCCGCAGGTGGGCCGTGGCAATCTCAATCGTTACATTTTAGATTGCTTCGTCGTAAAACTCCTCGCAATGACTCCAAAAACGCAACTTATGCCCCGTGAACGGTACAAAATAGGCTCAGCGGTGTAGCTAAGCACGTATAAATGGGAAATTTCAGAGAAATAGGTATCTCACATGAAAACCAACCCAAAGATTAGAACAAAAAACATAACGCGAAGACAATTTCTAACAAGTTCCGCTGCTGCCACAGGTGCGGCATTACTGGCCCCGACAATCGTACCGGCTTCGGTGTTTGGAGCCAATCCTCCAGGTGAGCGCATCACCGCCGGCTTTATCGGCGTCGGGCGAATGGGCACCGGCGACCTGCGCGAAACCCTCGGCTTCAAACAGGTCCAGGTCGTTGCCGTCTGCGACGTGGACTCCAACAGAGCCGAGCTCGCAAAACAGCGCGTGGAACAGCACTACGCCAAGCAAAAGGCCGACGGTACCTACAAAGGCTGTGCCAAATACAGTGACTTTCGAGACCTGATCGCACGCGACGATATCGACGTGGTGATGATTGCCACCCCCGACCACTGGCACGCGCTACCCGCCATCGCCGCTGCCAAAGCCGGCAAAGACATCTTCCTGCAAAAGCCGCTCTCGCTCACTATCGAAGAAGGCCGGGTCCTGAGCGATAGCGTTCGGCGTTATGGTCGCGTCTTCCAAGTCGGCAGTCAGCAGCGGTCTGACTCACGCTTCAGACAGGCTTGCGAGTTGGTTCGCAACGGACGCATAGGCCAGCTAAAGACGGTCAAAGTAGGATTCGGAACCGACCCCGGCACCGACGTGACACCGCCGATGCCCGTCCCCGAAGAGCTCGACTACGATTTCTGGCTCGGACCCGCACCGTGGGCGCCATACACCGAAAAGCGCGTCCATCCCCAAAAAGGGTACGGCAGACCCGGCTGGCTTAGAATCGCCGACTACGGAGCAGGAATGATAACCGGCTGGGGCAGCCACCACAACGACATCGCCCAGTGGGGCATGGGCACCGAATACACCGGCCCCGTCGAAATCGAAGCCACCGCCGAATTCCCCAAAGACGGACTCTGGGACGTACACGGCAACTTCAGCATCACATACAAATATGCCAATGGCGTCACCGTCACCTGTGCCGACAGCCGAAAAAACAAGCAAGGCATCCTCTTCGAAGGCACCGAAGGCTGGGTCTACATCAAACGTGGCCAAATCGACGCCGATCCCAAGTCGCTGCTGACCTCGACAATTAAACCCGGCGAGACCCATCTCTACAAGAGCAGCAGCCACAAGGGCAATTTGTTCGAGTGCATCAAGTCCCGCAAACAAACCGTTGCCCCCGTCGAGATCGCGCACCGCTCGTGCAGCGTTTGTCTGCTGGGCGATATCGCGATGCGGCTCGGCAGAAAGCTGAGATGGGACCCCGATCGCGAGCAATTCATCAACGATCCGGGTGCAAACAAGCTGCTCTCGAAACCCATGCGCAGCCCCTGGCATTTGTAAGATACAAAAGGAATTGGTGGGCAATTGACCGTGTCATGCCAAAAGTCCAACCATCAGGAAGCACCAGGTGAAGGGAATGCGGCTTTCCAGTTGATTACGTCATTGCCATAATCGGTAGGTATTTGCCGAGTGAGTGATGAGCCGTTAGCATCAGCCTCGGTCGGCCAGAGATCGTCGCCTACAGGATGAGAACCGTCACTGTAATTCACACGGTCCACACGAATATAATAACGCTCGCCATCCACCTCATCGCCAGGCTTGGAAAGTTGTATCTTCTCGCCGCCATTGTCTAATTTGCCAAGACTCCATTCAAATACTTGTATGCCGCCCGGTACAGCACCAAACTCTGACTCAAATGCGCTAAGATTCCTGACTAACAATATACGCTCGCCGGCAGCTATAGTCGTCCCCAGCGGAAAGCCAAAGCTAATTCCTCCCTCATCCGTAAAACGCCAAGGAACAAACTTGCCCTGTTCATTGTCCCATTCCTCTAAGTCAACAGGACCACCGCTGATATTCAATAGCTCAACATATTCTGCATCGCCATCATTCTGTGGATGATACATGATCTCGTTGATGACTATAGGCCCAACCTTCGGATAGGCATTAGGAACACTAGGCGTATTCTCACTCATAGCCACAAAGTTGTACGTGCCTGTGCTCTTTTTGTACCTGCCAAACGCTACAGAAGTCTCTGAAGTGCCAAATTTTTCCTCCTCGCTGTAGCCGGTCAATATACCATCCCGGCCTGAGTGTAAATACAAGGTCTCACCGTTCTCGCTTAACGCAAAAGACGAGTGACAGCCGGGATCAGCTATGTTGCCAAAATGTTGATTTTGATAAAAAACAATATAATCGCATGGATCAATCCACGTCCCATCGGCTATCTCATATTTCATCAGGTCGTCACTGTCATCGCTTAAAAACCAGCCGCCAATATGAATAGGCTTATCGGTAGTGTTGTGCAGTTCGATCCAGTCAGAGGCCTGGGCATGTGAATGTGCCAGTAGCTCGTTAATCTTTACGCTGCCAAGTGCTGGAACGTCACCGCCATCGTCCCAGCCAGGTGAGCCACCAATATTGGCGCTTGGACGCCAGGTGCTCTTGTCACCCCAGGCGTTAGGCTCAGTGTTGACCGGGTCCTTTACGGTGAGCGAGAAGCCCATACCGTCAGTAATATCATACCAGCCGTCCCTGTACCTGAAATTCAATATGCTCTGGCCTGCTGCATCTTGCAGTTCAATCCTTTCGCCACCATTGCGGAGATTGCCCGAATATTGGCCGGCTATGGGCAAACCTGGGCCATATACAGCTTCAAATGCACTTATGTCTTTGACAACTAAGACATATTCGCCTCCCGCAAGCTCAATATCTGGGAAGGCAAAGTCAACTCCGTTTGTGAAGCGTACCAGATTTAGATTGATGATTTCTATTCCGATGTTTTGTAATTCGATAAACTCTTCGTTTGGATCGTCGGGATCGTTGGTATCCTGTGGATGGTACATGATTTCTGTGATACGCAGGTTCTCTGCAACCGGGCCCACCGCAAAGACAGTTTCATTGAGCGCTGACCACTCGGATCCGTTTAATACTCTTGATTTTACGTGCACGCTTTTGTCCAGCACAATAGGCGAAACGTAAGTCACAGCACTCTCAGAAATGTCACCTCCGGGCGAGTTCTTCCCAATGACCAGTTCAGCAGAGATAATGAAATCGGTGCTTGAGGTTGCACTGTTCAGGCCATGTAGTGCGAGAACGTTGTCTCCTACCCTGAGTTTATCGATATGTTCTGTGATATCAAATGTTTCCAGGCCGGTAGCTTCGTGTGAGTCGGCAGTGGAGTTCCAGGTAACTTGACCGGATGCAGTGGGGCTTCTCTTGACTTCGTGACCTCTTATGTATGCCACAAAGCCATCGTCATATCGCACGTTCAGTTTTAAGAAATCAACATCGGTTAGATCCGCCTGATCGACGGTAAAAAGGATGCGAACATAAGCAGAAGTTGCCCCGGTACTATACATACGGGACTCGACATCGTAGCTGATCCAGTTTTGATAGCCACTGCCTCGCTCATAGCCGACGCCGCCGGATTTGTTTGCAATGAATATACCTTGGTTCCAGGCGGAATCGTCATAAGGCTCGGAGCCGCCCGTCCAATCGTCCCCGATGTCAGCGGTCGGTACGAAAACTCGTTTCGGAGCGTTTTCAGGAACCAGCACATTGGCGAAGTCCGGCTGTGAGTACAGCGGAACACGCGGGTCGCTGCCGTCCAATGTATAGTAAATCGTTCCCTTGCCGTTTGGATTGGTCATGGTCAACAAGTCACCAACTTCGGCATGACCGCCATGCTGATACGTCCCATTGATATGAAACACCGCCGGATCGATGTCCGGATAAAGGTTCTTGGCACGCAGAAGATTGATAAGGGCGTAGGAGTTGGCGGTGTCGTGGATGGCGGGAATGTAGTTATTGACGATGTTGTCGCGCTCCAGAACCCAGGAATCTTCTCGTGTGAAGTAATAATCGGGGCCATGCGGAGGCATCGGGTAATACAGGTCATCCGGATTGCTCGGGTCGCTGGGTACCGGAATGGTGCTCCCGTAGGGGGTGCTCATCTGGGTGTCACCCCAGCGGGCGGACTCGGCGACGATGGCCTTGTCAATCATGTTGGCGATGCGGAGGTAGCGGTTCTGCGAGCCGGTGACGCTGAGGGCGCCGCCATTGAAACAATGCTTATAGACGCGGTCGGCAAAGAGGAGGCGAAACTCCTCGCTCGTTCGCATTTTCTGAAAAACGCTCCCGGCTCCGCCGGTCCTATCGATGCGGGAGGCGGCGCGACCGTGGTAGTCGAGAACGATCTCCTGGTCCCAGACGAAGAAGCGGAATCTGCCGTCGCCGCTGATGGCGTTGGCGGCGGCATAGCCGTTATGGTGTGGCCAGTCCTCGGCGTCGGCGTAGAAGTGCAGAAGCATATAATCGGCGAAGTCCTCGATGTCGAGGTATTCCTGAACCTGAGCGTAACCGCCGGATGTGGCTGGATCAATGGACATCATGGCGCTCCAGCGGGCGCCGGGGCTGGATAAGTCCTCGTTAATTTCCCAATCCTCCGGTCGACCTCCGAGGTGGTCGGCGAGAAGGTCGTCCGCGAAGCGTTCGGTGAGGTTGTGCAGGCCAAAGTACAGGCCATTGACGTAGAGGTGCACGAAGTTCCCGTGGCTGGAGGGTTGGCCCATGTCGCCGAGGCTGTCCTTCATCCAGACGTCGCGCGTGTATTGGGAGTCGTTGGGGCGGTAGCGGCTTGCGCCCCAGGAAACGAGGCCCCAGGAATCGGTGAAGCAGGCGCGGAGAACGAGCTGGTTGAATTCATCCACGTCAGATTCGGGGAACAGCGCGTATTCGAGCTTCGGTGGGCCGTATAGGCCGGTGAAGGTCAAGCGGAGCGAGTGCTTCTGCATGCGATAAGGGCGACGGCTGGCATTGCCGTGGACTTCGATTTTGCAGTCGTGCTGAAAGCCCTCGGTGCCGTCGGGCAGGATATATTCGACCGAACATTTGCGCTCCCAGCGGCTTTGGGAGTTGGCGTAGATGCCGGTGGCGTCGCTGATGAAGTCGTCAGGGAGCATCGAGATCGACATTGTGGGGATGTCGAGCAGGGCGTCGCGGACGGAGTATCCCGGCAGGGTGTTGTTGACCACTCGCGGGTCCATCTCGTAGTCGGCTGGGACTATGCCGCCGGCGTCCGAGCTATAGCCCCAGTCGCTCGGCCAGCCGGGTGGGTCGGCGGGTTGCCGGGCAACGTCGACGACGAAGATATAGGTGTGCGTTGTAATATTCCCTGGTCTCCAGCCAGGCTTGAACGCAACGGATCGCACGTGCGTTGTCGTTGTAACGGCAATGGGTGTATTCAGATCGTATATTATGCCGTGCTGTTCAGTCGGTTCCGATCCGTCCAGGGTATATCGGATGAGAGCGCCTGGCGTATCGCAGAAAATCCGCAGAGAGAATGGTTGATCGTAGAATCCCCGCGAATGGCTGTGGGAAGTTTTGTGCGTAAAGCCTAAGAATGCCTGTTCGTTTGCTTGTCCCGGAGTCGCTACTGCAAAATAGCGGAACACGGTATACCACATGCCGTAGGAGATGTCGGTCTCCTGAGGTGGAAAAGAAGGAGTGAACTGGTGTACGACTCTGCCGTTGGGACCGACCAGGGCCAGATATTCTCCCTCTTTGTCGATGGCGAAATTGGTGTGCAAGTATCCCCGCCCATCAATGTAGTCGTCAATGGACTGACCCGAAGCGAAGACGACCAGATATCCCTCGGCAGGCAGTACCGTTCCGAAAGGGAAGGGCCATTTCTGCAGGTTGTCTTTCTCGTCGGTCAGGTACCAGCCGTTCAGAGAAACCAGTTTAGTGTCGGGATTGTACAACTCGATCCAGTCGGACGTGTTTCCATCGCCGTCGGTCAGACTCTGGTTGTTGGAAGCGACAAACTCATTGATGACCACTCTTGTTGTTTCCACAAGCCAGTTCGAAGACAACAAGGCAAAGTCATCGGCTGTGACGCTTCCGCTATCGTCCAGATCGGCACAATACGTATCTTCAAGACAGGCCGGCGTGTCAAGCCACTGGTCGGCAAGGATCCGAAGATCGATGTAATCGACTATTTCGTTACGGTCGATATCTCCATGAAGAGGCTGCAGGGCTTCTACGGTGACGAGAAACTCGGTAATCTTTCCGTCTTCCGGGCCACTTCCAACAGGCCCGTCCGAAACTTGTAACAGTAATTCATAGGTTCCGACCTGCTGGAAGATAACATTAGGATCTTTCACATCGGCCGATACCGGATCAAACTTGACTGGCGCAGGACCACTCTGCTGTGACCACTGGTATTGCAGCCCATACGAGGTGCCCGTTTCAGGCTGATCGGGGTTGCAGCCTTCTATGTAGGGCAACCCGTCATCGGTTACAGTGACATTTATGACAATCGGTTCGCCGATAAAGCCAGGCAGGGCAGCAGGGCCCTGGACTGTTGGCGGCGAGTTGTAACAGGGGTTCTGGGCTTCCAGGACAAAAGCATTCATGACAAAGAACGCGACAGAAACAGGACTAATACCAGAAGTCACGTCAAATACAAGGGTGATATCGGATCCGTCGGATACGATGTCCGTGGTGAATGTGGTAACATCCACAAGAGCAACAATGCCATCATATCTGGTAGATGAAATGTCAATGCCCGTGGTCGTTGCCGAACCGGCTGCATCGTTGACGGTCACATCAAAAAGACCCGTCTGGTCTTCGGGATCGTGGTGATAGGATGTCCACGTATAGGTCCCCGCGGCAAGGCCGCTGATGGTCAATGTCATTGGATCGCCGGGTTGCCGGTTATCGGTCCCGATCCAGTCCCTCAGGAGATTCGGGGCGTTCGTGCCGTCGTTGCCGCCCCTGTCTATCATCTGCATAGCCGCGGCTGTCGCGCTCGCAGTCCAGTTCGGCGTTACCGTAACCGTCGCGCCAAAGGCGCTGTAGCTCTGCGCTGTAAACGTTCCAGGGTTCTCATGGCCCGCAAAGTACCCTTCGTAGCCGGCCTCTACCGGACCGCCGGTCCGCGAAAAGTCAATCTTCAATTCAGCGTAAGCAGCCGGAACAAACAGCAACAAAGACATCAAGTAAAATATAATGGTTGTTGTTTTCATATTTATACCATAAGATTCCTCCATGCCTACAATAGTATTATACCAAAATCTTGTTCAGATGCGCGCAAGAATGACACTCTTATTTCTCTTTGTATTCGGTAGTGCTTGCGCCACTGGGAACAACTGTGGTGCTAAGCAGAAGGTGGCCGTCATCTTCAACAGAGATGATCCTATGGTTGCCTTTGCCGTCGGAGACATCAAAAGAGCCTTACTCCGTGCGGCCTGCAGCGTAGACGGCACAGGAGCGGACCTGCAAATTGTCTTCGAAATTCGCAGGACCGGCATTGGCGCCCAAGGGTTCCGCATCCGCAAAGAAGGCAACAACGTGATCCGGGTCGTCGGGGGCGATTCGTGTGGCGCCATGTATGGAGGTCTGGAACTGGCCGAAATGGTTGCGCTGGGCGGCGGGCTTGAGGCGGTTCAAGAAAAGGCCAGAAAGCCATACATGTTTCGTCGCGGGCTGAAATTCAACATTCCCTTCGATGCCCGCGCGCCCAGTTACGACGACACCGGAACGGCTGCTCAGAAAAACATCCCGGTCATGTGGGATTTCAGTTTCTGGGAAGGGTTCCTGGATACCATGGCGCGGAACCGCTACAACGTGCTCACCCTCTGGACGAAACATCCTTACCCGGGTCTGGTAAAACTGGAAAAATATCCCGGTATTGGTTACGACGACGTCTGTGTCTTGAAGGAAACCATAGACACTAAAACTAATCTTCACTTTGATGATTTGGATATCTACGATCCGGAAAACTTCAAGGTAGTCAAAAAAATCTCCCTAAATGAAAAAATTACCTTCTGGAACCGGGTCTTCGATCGCGCCGAAGCTCGCGGTATCGAAATTTACATCTTTCATTGGAATATCTATACCTTTGGCGCAAAAGGAAAACACGGAATTAACGATAGGCCGGACAATGAGAAGACCATCGAATACATGCGCTATTGCATTGGAGAATTCCTGAGGACCTATCCCCAGGTCGACGGAATCGGGGTCACCGCCGGCGAGCATGTGGATCGACAACGTGTCAAAAACGTCGGCGGTATCGAGCAGTGGCTGTGGCGCACCTATGGTCAGGGTGTTATGGATGTAAAGCGAGCAAATCCCGAACGCGAGATTCGCTTCATCTTCCGTCAGCATCAGGCCAATCTCGGCAAGATCGTAGATGCCTTTAAGGACTTTGATGGTCCTTTTAATACAGGCCATAAATACGCCCGTGCCCGTCTCTATTCGACAACCACGTCACCTTATCTCGATATTGAATACAGAGAGGATCTCCAGCGGCACAAAGTGCCATGCTGGTTGAACCTGCGTAACGATGATCTTTTCGTGTTTCGCTGGGCAGATGCCGATTACGTACGCGAATTCCTTCAGAACGTCCCTCGTGACTTGATGCGGTTTGAAGCCGGTTTCTATATGGGACCGGACGGCTTTGTCTGGGGCCGTGAGTTCATCAGCAAGGACCCCGACCTATCAGGCGAATTGGAAGTCAACAAAAACTGGTATCGCTTTATGCTTTGGGGTCGGCTGGCTTACGACCTGACTCTGACGCGCGATTATTTTGAGAAACGCCTCAAGCAGCGTTTTTCGGAAGTCGATGCTGCTTTTCTCTACGACACTTGGGCGGCCGCATCGCAGATTGTCCCCCAGGTTAATCATTTCTTCTTCCGAGTTAACGACTTTCAATTTTCCCCCGAGGGCTGTATCTACAATCAAGGCTTCCTGCCGGTCGACCAGTCCTTCCAGCATCCTCCCCTGCGGGGCTCAGGAATCCTCTCGGTTCAAGAATATGCGTCATCGGTCGTCAAGGAACAAGCCTTTGACGGAATCACGCCCATGGAGGTGTCGGAGGACCTGGATAAGCTGGCGGAAAAGGCCCTAAATGGTGTTAAGACCTTGAGAAAAAACTCCGACACCAATAAAGAGTTAGCCGCTACCTTGATGGACATAGAATCTATGGCCTATTTAGGCCGTTACTACGCCGACAAGATTCGAGGTGCAGCCGACTTGGCTGTTTTCCGGGCCGATCCGGTACGCAAAGACCATCAGGAGCATGCCGTCCGCCATCTCGTCAATGCCGTCAAAGAATGGCAAGCCTATGCCCGCGTGGCTACCAGCCAGTATCGGCCACAACTTTTTTCTCGCACACATTACATGGACTGGAGGAAACTGCTGGGAGAAGTGAAAAAAGAAGTCGAAACGGTTCGAACCTCTATGAGTTCAAACGAGAAAAGGTGACCGTTCACGGGGTAAATGTGCCGTTTTATGTCATTGCGAGGTCCGCCGCAGGTGGGCCGTGGCAATCTCAATCGTTACATTTTAGATTGCTTCGTCGCAAAACTCCTCGCAATCACCCCAGCAACGCAACTTATACGCCGTGAAGGGTTACCCAATTTCTTAGGGGCCAAAATGAACGCAACCTCTCTTTTGACA
>DAOWID010000175.1 GCA_030641115.1 Planctomycetota bacterium
AATCCCTACCGAACAATAGATAAGATAATCGAGGAGCGGAAAGACAGCTTTTCAATTTCCAGAATAAATGCAACTCATTGCATGGACATGTTAGCTAATGAAAGAGAAAGAAAGCAGATCGGTGAGGGTAAAAAGATTTGGTGGCTTACTCCGGGGTGGATAATCTATCGTGACTATGTTTTTCAGGACTGGGACAAGGGCAAAGCTAATGAGAATTTTCCCCAGTATAGTGGAGGTGCCATTTTATTAGATGGCATAGGTTTTTGGGAGAGATACTCCGAAGAGCATCCTGAGAAGATACTTGAATTCTCTGACTGGATGGGAATAGAAATTCGACCCCATAGAATTACCCTGGATAGATTAAAAAACCTTCTTTCAGATTGCGCCATTTCAGGTTTGGAAAAAGAGGTTGCTGAACTGAAAAGGAGATTGCCCGCTCACTCAGCGAAGCCATCAATGATCCAACAGTTAGAGGAACTCGAGGAAAAGCTGGAAAAGGCAAAAGAGCCAAGACGGGAATCCTAATGACCAGCACAATTCTCAAAAATTGAAAAATGGATGAAAAGATGGAAAGGTGGGAAGCAAAAGAAGGGGTGAGATTTCTACGAAAAATTGGAATCAAAGCCGACCAAGCGGTGTTAGATTTCGGTTGTAGGGTAGGCCATTACACAATCCCAGCGGCACACGCAGTGGGGGCAAACGGTATTGTTTATGCCATAGACACACAGCAACATGCTTTGAAAGAACTACGTCAGAAAACTAAGGCTCATAGTCTGACAAACATAAAGATAATAAAGACTTCAGGCCGAATGAAGTTGCCGCTGGAAGATGGAGAGGTCGATGTAATTCTACTCTATGACGTTTTGCATTATCTTAGAGAAGACAAGAGAAAAAAGCTGTACCATGAGGCCTTTCACCTCCTAAAGCAAGATGGTTTACTTTCAGTTTATCCCAAACACACTCTGGAAGACGGGCCCATACAGGAATTCAGAGGGTTAAGTCTAAGCGACGTTAAGCGCGAAATTGAAGATTCAAATTTTGTCTTTGAGCACAAATGTTGCGGCCTCATAAGCCACGATGATGGTCTTAACCAAGGCTGTGTTCTAAATTTTAGCAAGTGCAAGTAAAAGGCTAAATATGAAAGAAATTGAGATTTCAAGAATAATTATAGAGCAGTATCACAGCAAGTTGCTGGATCGCCTTGAGAACGATGTTGTTGTGGTAGGAGCAGGGCCGGCCGGTCTGACAGCCGGGTATTATCTTGCGAAAAATGGCGTTAAAACAACTGTTTTGGAAAAAAGACTTTCGACAGGTGGAGGAATATGGGGCGGAGCCGCAGGGTTTAGTGTCGTTGCCATCGAAGACAAAAGCATCTTAGAGACAATAGGTGTTGCCTTGCAGAAAAGGGGGGATTTGTACACAGCAGATGCTGTAGAATTTGCAACGGCTCTGGGTTATAAAGCCAGAAAGGCAGGGGCAGAAATATTGAACTTAATGGAAGTCGAAGATATTGTTTTGAAGCAGGATTGTGTTATGGGAATCGTAGTTAACAATACAAATATAAGAGCATCCGGTTTATTGGTAGATCCCTTTTGTATCGCTGCCAAGTATGTCATCGACGCCACCGGCCACCAGGCTGAATTGGTTAATATGATAAAAAGAAAAAAGCCGGATTTCCAACCTGGAGAGCTAAGAGAGGGCTTTATGGACGTGGAAAAGGCCGAGGTCGACGTCGTAGAAAAAACAGGCGAGATTTACCCGGGTCTTTATGTTGCAGGTATGTCTGTGTGTTCTGTCTTCGGCCTGCCGAGAATGGGGCCGATATTCGGTGGAATGCTAAAATCCGGAAAGAAATGTGCTGAGTTAATAATGAAAGGCCTTGACCTTCAAAGGCAGAGTTAAAATGAAAATAACAATTGTGTATGACAATGAAGCAGGTGCCGGCCTAAAATCAGGATGGGGCTTTTCGTGCCTGGTGGATAGTGGCCAGAAAATCCTCTTCGACACAGGAGACAACGGAGAAAAGTTGATATTCAACTTTGAAAAACTAAGCATTGATCCAGAGAGTGTGGACAAAGTGGTGCTATCGCACGATCATTGGGACCACGTAGATGGCCTGGAGGGTCTACAGAAGTTCAACTCTAAGGCTGAAGTTGTACTTCCAGAGGCTTTTTCACAACCCACAGAAATATCGCCGGGCATCTATTCAACCGGAGCCCTGGGGACGTTGATCAAAGAGCAATCGCTGGTGGCTAAAACAGAAAAAGGAAATATCGTGGTAACTGGTTGTGCACACCCCGGCTTGGAGAAAATACTCCAGGCAGCCAGACAACTCGGTGAAATCTACGGTGTGCTCGGCGGCTTCCATGGTTTTTCCAAGTTCGATAAGCTTGAGGGTATTCAATTGATTGGGCCTTGTCACTGCACCCAATATAAACAACAAATAAAAGATAAATATCCTGATGAATTTGTGGAGATAAAAGCAGGAAGTGTTGTCGAAATTTGAAAATCGAAAAACATAACAACGTAGACTTCGTATGACAAACCAACAGCTGACCATCAAACGGTGGATGTTGATCTTTTTCAGTCTACTGGTTGTTGCGAGAGTCGGAGGCGGCGAAACAGGAAAGTATTTGGGTCCGTGCAGCGTGGTCCCATCGAGAGATGGCCGGATGCTGTATATCGCCTTTGCCGACGCAAAGCACATCGCCTTCGTTAACATCCGCAGCGGCAAGGTTACTCGCTCGATCGCCACACCAGCTAAACCGACCGGCCTAACGGTGAGTCCTGATGGCCGAGAGCTGTATGTAACCTGCGCCGCTACGCAGAGCACGATCCTCGTAATGGATGCCGAATCCGGTAAGATTGAGGCAAAGATCCCACTTGGACACACGGCGTGCGGCCCGACGGTTACGCGGGATGGAAAACGGCTGTACGTCTGCAACCGCTTCGACAACAATGTTTCCGTGATCGACTTAGAAACCCGCAAGGTGGTAGCCAGGGTGTCTGCTACTCGTGAGCCTCTCGCCACAGCCATTACTGCCGATGGCAAGTCGGTGCTGATAATCAATCACCTTCCGGCCGAGCGTGCCGATACATTCGATGTGGCTGCGGTGGTGACAATCATTGATACGCAGAGCAACGCGACGACTACAATTCGCCTTCCAAGCGGTGCATCCGGACTGCGGGGCATCTGCAACTCTCCCGACGGCAAGCACGCCTATGTGACGCACATTCTGGCCCGTTACGAACTGCCCACCATACAGGTGGACTATGGATGGATGAACGCCAATGCGCTGAGCGTCATCGACACAAAAGAAAAGAAACTGCTCGGCACCGTGTTAGTGGATGAGATGTACTTGGGTGCAGCCAATCCCTGGGACGTGGCTTGCACAGCAGATGGAAAGTGGATTTGCGTTACACACGCGGGCACCCACGAACTGAGCGTGATCGACGCGCCAGCCCTCTTAAAGAAACTGCTGGCGATGCCAGTGAAACCACCACCAGAACAGATTGGAGAAGTCGTATATGACGATCGCAATGAGCTGCTGGACTATTTCCGCCGTCTGCGGGCTACCTTGAAGGGCAAACCGGCAGAAAGCGGCGAGCCCTACACTTTGGGCTCCGCTGCCGGTGTGTCCAATGACTTGAACTTCTTAGATGGCTTGCGCAGACGAATCAAGCTAAAAGGCAAGGGGCCGCGCGGCCTATCCATCATTGGCTCCAAAGCCTATGTCGCCGAGTACTTCACCGATACATTGAGCGTAGTTGAACTTGAACCGAAATCGCCCAACATGGTCCACGAGCTGGCGCTTGGTCCCAAGCCGCAATTGACCGTTAGGCGACGCGGCGAGATGCTCTTCAATGACGCTGAATTGTGCTTCCAACACTGGCAGAGTTGCGCCAGTTGCCATCCAGATGCCCGAATGGACGGCCTTAACTGGGACTTGACCAATGACGGGATAGGCAACCTGAAAAATACCAAGAGCCTGCTGCTCAGTCACAAGACACCGCCGGTGATGAGTTCGGGGGTTCGCGCATCGGCCGAAATGGCAGTTCGGACGGGCATGAAGCATATTCTCTTTGCTGAGCGGCCAGGTGAGGATGCCATAGCAATCGATACGTACCTGAAGTCGGTCGAGCCAGTACCCAGCCCATACCTCGTGGACGGTCGGCTCAGTTCCGCGGCTGAGCGGGGCAAGAAGCTGTTCTTCAGCGACAAAGTCAGCTGCTCAAAGTGCCATCCTGCACCACTATATACAGATATGAGGAGGCATGACATAGGCTCCAAAAGTCCGTGCGATCGCCGCCGGGCCTTCGACACGCCCACTTTGATCGAGGTCTGGCGGACAGCCCCTTACTTGCACGATGGACGCTACACTACGATCAAGGAGTTGATCACCGAAGGTGGGTGTTGCAGGCAAGAAAGTGATGCTAAGCTTACACAGCGCCAGATCAATAACCTCGTCGAATTTGTACTGTCGCTGTAGCCAGAAAGAAAGAACAGCCTAAATAAGACGCCACGCTTCGCCATCAAGAACGGACAAAGATTTTGTTGGCAGGACTTGCATCATCAGATCAATTCAGCTATTTTGGTATGAGGAAAGTTAGGCGCAGGCTTGCTGCGGTAGCTGAGCACAGATTATTCTGGAAATTCCGAGAAGGCCGTGGGAAAGGATAAAAATATGGTTATCAGGATATTATTTGGCGTGTTGGTCGGGGGAGTTCTCGGTGCTGTTTTGGGCTATTGGGGCAAGTGCTCATCCGGTACATGTCCACTGACGGCGAATCCATACCGCGGTGCAATCTACGGAGCGGTGCTCGGCGCTTTATTGACACCAATATTTTGGCCAAAATCGCAAGAAAGCCCCAGCAGTTCAAACACTATCGACGTTAACAGTAAGTCGGATTTGAACGCAAAGGTGCTTGACACAAGGGAGATTTCTCTCGTGCAACCCTTAACGAAAGACAGCTTTTTAGAAAAGGTTTTTAACTATGAACAAAATAAAGAATGGAAGTTTGAAGGGAAACTGCCCTGCATCATTGACTTTTATGCGGATTGGTGTGGACCGTGCAAAATGGTAGAACCTATTCTACAAGAACTTGCTCAAGAGTACCAAGGTAAGCTCAATATTTACAGAGTAAACACAGAAGCTCAGCAGGAATTAGCCGCCGCTTTCGGTATTCAGAGTATCCCGAGCATCCTTTTTGTGCCGCTAAATGATAAACCGCAAATGGCAATGGGCGCCCTACCAAAAGGAACACTGAAAAAAGCAATAAAGGAAGTGTTGAAAGTTGAATAATGTGGACCTATTTTCTAAGCGCTGTCCTCCCTGTCGGATGCCGGCACCGACCATATCACACTTGCTAACAAAGTAGAAGGTTTCCAGATTGCCCTCACTTTTGGTACAACCAAATTCAGTCACTTAAGCTAAGGTGATGTAGGAGTCTACCGCTTTCGGAGAAATGTTATGATATCTCGAAAAGTTTCTAACCATTGCCTGGTGGCAGTGGTCTTTGCCTTTGCGATATGGCAGATGACGTCGCAGCTCGCTGCTTCGGTCTCTACAGACGAGAAAACCAAAGCTCGGCCAATCCCAGCGCTGGGCTGTATAGACAATAGTACAAAGGACGTCTCTGCAGAGCGCAACAACTTAGGCTCTGCTAAGCCCAAGAACAGAGCGGAATCGGTCCGCGCCATAGTCTCCCACCTTGGCTTGGGTGAAGGCTCGGTCGTTGCCGACATTGGGGCGGGGGGTGGTCAAGATACATGGGTCTTTGCGAGCATTGTAGGTGAAAAGGGGACCGTTTTTGCCGAGGAGATCGTAGAAAGCAAGGTAAAGTCGTTAAAAACAGAGACTAAGAAACGAGGCCTTAGCCAAGTTCGTGCTGTCCTGGGGCGCACCGATGACCCCTGCCTACCCGCAAATTCTGTTGATCTTGCCTTTTTGCATTATGTTTACCACCATCTTGCCAAGCCCCGAGAGATGTTACGAGGGTTCTGGCGTACCC
>DAOWID010000377.1 GCA_030641115.1 Planctomycetota bacterium
CCCGTCAAGTGATGGGAGTTGGGAGTACCCGAAGTCGGTTTGCTAACCCAGTTCGCTGGGAGGCGGCTGCCGACGGTAAGCCCGATGACTGGCACTAAGTCGTAACAAGGTAGCCGTAGGGGAACCTGCGGCTGGATCACCTCCTTTCTAGGGATATACTAGAACCCGGCCGAAGGCCGGCCCTGAGCGAAGTCGAAGGGGCTGTGCTGAATCTGGCCGGTGTAAAGTCAGGCATTTTCGCTGCATAGGCTTAACTGTACTTGACATTAAAGCCTCGTGTTTCGACACGGGGCTTTTTTTGTTGTTTAGGATTTCGAGTTTAGTGCTCAGAATTTGCGGCTAGGGGCCGCCGCAGGGCTTTTTTAGTGCAGAAAGTAGGAATTCAGGGAGAAAAAAAGTTGTTTTTCTCTTCCTTTTCTCCTCGACAGAGCGGTAGCTTTGGTTTACGCGACAGTTGGTGGCATGTATCGCATTGAGCGTTTGAGAGATATACGGGAGTTGGAGTTTTATCTTTTTGGCGGGGTCCCTTGAGGACCCAGATTCTATTCACGCGGTGTTGCATTGAATCTTCTCTGCAGGCATATCCGAGGTCACCGAAGCAAAAATCATGGCTGAAATCAAGCGATCTTACATCTGATTCTCTACTTGGGCTGCGCGTTTGGGCCCTTCTCATCAAGATATTGCTTCCACTTCTCGTAGTCCGTACCGAAGTCGTAGTGGCCTGTGCGCTGCATCAGCTCGAAGCCAGCAGCGTTAGTAAGAACACGGTTGTCGCTCTTGAGCAACTCGACCAGTGTCTGTAGAGGCTGCTGCTTTAGAAGGGCCTTGAGCTTCATCACCTTTTTTTCTTTGGCAAGCTTGTGTGCCGTGTACTCAAAGGGCAAATCCTCTATCGCAGCTTGCAGTTTCGAGAGGATGTCAAAGATGGCCTGCTTGATGGCTGCGTCTTTCTCCTGCTGGAACCGGTTCCTGAGCGCTTTTTCTACTTCATCGCCGGCAAATGCGCCGAGTGCTTGCACTACTGCTTTGCGCACACCTACATCCTCGTCGTCCAGCTTCTTGAGGAGGGACTGGACGGCCTTCGGATCTTTGAGCACTCCCATGGCTTCGGCTGCCGCGGCACGGACGTCCTTCTCTTTGTCGTTGAGCAGTGCCTGCGAAAGCGCAGCCAGCGCTTCAGCCCAGCCAATTTTGCCGAGCGCACGAGCGGCATCGGCGCGAATTCGGCTGTTGTTGTCCCCAACCATCATCTTCGAGATCGGATCGATGGCCTCAGTGAGTTTCAGTTTGCCGGCCAGTTCCATGGCCTTTCTTTGAACGGTTGAGTCGTCGCGTTCGAGCAGTTCCAGCACGATCGGAGCGGCCTCCTGGCCAAAGCTCAAAACATCGTCCGGTTTGCCTCCGCCGATCCACGACCAAACCTTTTCTTTGATTGTTGTCGGCTGCCAGTTCAAGGACCCCAGCGCTTTGAAAACCGCCTCTCTCACGTTCTCTGAGCTATCAGTAAGGGCCTGAACTAAGCCGTTGGTCGCGTTCGCGTCCCCAATCTTTCCGAGGGCCTCGGCGGTCGCTACACGAGCCCAGGGGTCCGTATCGGTAAGCAACGCCTGTAGGAGCGTATCGAGGGCATCTTTATCGCCAATCTCGCCCAGGGCACTGGCAGCCGCTCTGCGCTGAGTGGTGTTGCCCGTTGCCAGGATATTACACATCGGTTCCACGGCGGCTTTGTATTTCATCTGGCCAAGACAGGTAAGACTTCGTTCGTTTACCGCCGATACAGGATGCTCAAGCGCCTCTATGAGGTGTGGAATCGCTTCGTCGCCCAGCGCCTGCAGTTGGCGAACCCGCTGCTCATCGTCCAGGCCTTGCGAAGATCCTTTGGCCAGCAGAAAGAGGACCTGGTCGGCTACAGACTCTGGCTGCCAGTCAAGCTTATGGAGTGAGTCCACAATATCGACGAGCGCAACATTGCCTGACCTCAAGGCTGCAATTAGAGCCTGGACTGCTCTTTGGCCTCCAACCTTTCCAAGAGACCGAGCGGCGACTTTTTGGACCGCATCGTCCTCGTCGGTTGCCAAGGCCTGGCACAGAGCTTCCGCACCGTCAACGTGGCCCAGTTCGCCAAGTGCCTCTGCCGAAGCCTGGCGCACTTTCTCCTTTTTGTCCGTCAATAGTGTTTGACACAGTGGCTCTACGGCACCGGGCTGCCCCAGCGTTCCCAGCGCCTCAGCCGCATGTTTACGCAGTAACCACTCCTCGTCCGCAAGTAATACCTTGTTTAAGTCGTCAAGGAAATGGGTGTCCTTGGTCTGGCCCGCAAAATCGACCGCGTTCAACGCAACTCCACGAAGAGTCCAGTCGTGCATCTGGCGGTCTTTCACGGAAACCGGATCCGAGATGGCTGACTTGATTGGCGCAAATCCTCTGGTCTGATAGAGCAGCGACAGCAACTGGTTGAAGAACTTCGCATTGAAATAGTAGGCGAGAATGAAGGGCGCACCGTCAGGCTCGCGGGCTAAAAAACCCGAGAACGCATCGTAGTAAGCGTCATGCCTGTGCTCAGCCTTGGCCAGCGTCACTATCGGCTGACCGTGCAGCTTGATCTGGCCGCTGGTCTCGATCCGGGCGGTATCGTAGCGATCCCCTCCAAAGATGTAGCTGCTACGCTTGGGAGCAGCCTCCACTCGGACTTCGAGAAGCACGTCGAAAGAGGTTGCTTCGCGGTCAACGACCTGCCATCCGCCGTACTGCAGTAGCCGTCGGCAGTCTTCAACGATAGGCAGTCCTTCGTACGCCTTGGCCGCACCGTAGTCGACCTGGACAAGAATCTTCCAGGTCTTGGCGTTTGCCAGCGCAGCTTTCTGCTCCTTAGTGAGTATGAGGTCGGCTTGCTGCTCGGCTGCCAGGCACAGAAGCGGACCGCAGATAAGAAAGATGTACAGCCCCAGAGCGAGCAGAATTCTGTTGCCAGAAGGTGCTGCCTTCGCGGCTGGATTATCGATTGAGAGCTCATGAGTTGACGATTGTTGCGAGCGCTTTTTCAAATGTCCCAACTGGTGGATATCTGCGTTTTGGTATGCCATTGTTCTTGTCCTCCCTAAAGTAAATACAATCGAGAATTTCTGATAGTAAACACGAAAAGAGATATCGCGGGCGAGCAGTACCCGTCTCGTCACGGATATGATGGTCGGGATTGTCGCAAAAGGCAAGAAAAAATCCCGGCAGTTTTTTCGAAATCACTTAGAGCCAAAAACGCCCGAACAGGCTGCAAGGCAAAATAATGAAAGATTTCCCACAACGTTATTCGGTAATCCTGTAAACGGTATCACCTGCACGGATGCGGTCGGTGACCTTTATGCCAACCGAATCGCCCGCTTTGGCCTGCTCGACATTAACATTGTTTATCTGCATTGAATCGACCACCAATTCCAGGTCGGTGGTGTGGCCTTTGATCCGGATTCTCTCCCCGACTTTCAAAGGCCCGGTCAGTTCAACGCCTGCAACAACCGGATGTGCAAAGAAATCCGAAACCTTTCCAACAATGTCTTCAGCCATCTTATGTCCCCTTTCGCTTGACTAATTTCTCAAATAAATCAGTGTAATCCTAAGGCTAATCATTTTCTTATGCAAGACGCAATGTAAGAATCACATTAACTCGGCTAAGTATTCCACTGACGTGGGAAAGGCAAAAAATAAATCAGAATTCAGAAAGCAGCAATGGCATAAAAAACATGGCCAGATGGTTCGACTGCGCTCACCATAACAGGTGAGAGGGTGGTTCCGCCTTCGTCCCGATGAAAACGTGACTACGTCGGACAAGGCGGACTTTCAGTCCGCCTGAAGACGGCGGATCTGCGACTCGACTGTGCCTGTTAATCAAAGCGCTGCGCAGCAGCGTGGGCTTTTTTTGTTGTTTAGGATTTCGAGTTTAGTGCTTAGAATTTGTGGCCAGGGGCCGCTCTCAGGCATTTTCGTTGCAAGGTTGCCCCACCCACAGCGCCCCCGGAATCTCTGGAATTTCACAGCAAGAACCTAAGCAGCGAACGAGCGTTCCCGAAAACCAGGTCGCGGGACTCTTCCGCCTGGTCAAAGGTTATTGACATACTGTGCGCCGCCCCGTTTCTGAACGACTCAATGAATCGCCCCCAGTCTTTGATGAATTCCCCCTCCAAAAGGCACGCTGCCTTTTTGTGTTTCCGGAGGTGCGCAACGAGCATTCCGAATACTGGGGCCGGTTTAACCTCCTGCCGAGCTCGCAGTAGTATGTGCCACATCGCCCCCATGGTAAGAGGCTTATCTTCGGAGAGGAATATCCTCAACTCACTGATAGTGCGTTCAACACCACGCCTATCTGACGGTGAGACCGGAACAGGGCCAAAATCGCATTGATAGATGCTCTCATTGGCCAGAAGGCCGTCTTGACGTAAAGATTCTTTGAATGATTCGAAGAACTCCTTATGGAGGTGGCACTCCAACGCCTTTGCGTACTCAATCACAACAGGCGCGTAATCTGCCTTTCCGGCATCCAGTCTTTGGAGTTCCTTGAGAAGGATCTCGCCAGTACTCAAGAACCGTTTTACTTCGTCATCCAGATGGTCCCACTGTGTCCCAAACAGCTGAATCATATCTTCTAATTGGGCATCCCAACCCGTGTCCGGTGCGTATTTAGATTCCAGCATCCTGAGTTCATGGGTCGTCTGATTCTGGAAGATATCCATGTATTCAGCAGGGTCTGCCGGAGACTTAGCTGCGCATTGCCGTCTCGCATGCTGTGCCGCGCCTATCGCCCTATTGATGTCGCTAAGTCCGAGGTTATACAAGATAGACTCTACATCCACTGAGACTTTTTGCCGGATTGCCACCTCCTCAATAAAGAACTTCATAGCCAGCTTGACGGCATTTTCACCTATTTCCAGCCGATCATCGGGCTGTGCGAAGTATGAGAAAAGGGTCAAGGCTCCAGCCAGCTTGATCGCGTTCTGACGAACGCGTACACTGAACAGAATATCGCTCTTGATTTGTGCCAGGACCAGCTCTTGTGCTTTTTCCAATTCATGGAAGAACGTATCGCGCAAGACAATTGTCTTCCTCTTGAACCGGTCTTTGACCAGCGGATGTTCGGTCTGAATGGCGTAAACAAGCGTCAGGTGATCGCGTATTTCTCCGGCCAGCCGCATCCGCAACCTGCCCATCGCCAATTCTCTTTGATTGCGAGACAACTCCCTCAGACGCTGCTTGGTCATACGATGCATGCGAACCAGCATGCGGTCCTCTATTGCGTTGAAATTCGGATCCGCTACGGTAACACGGTAGCCTGCGCTTTTGCTCACCTCCGTGTTGTAATTCGTCGAAAAGAAGCAGCTAAACTGATAGGGGCCAATCGTCTCCACCTTGGTTTCGTAACGTATCGTCCCTTGTTCCAATGCTAATTTGAGAGGTTCGACCATGCCTTTGTAACGAAACCAATCGTTAAATTCGGTCACCACAAAGTTGAACCGTTTTCCTTGATAGGCTTCTCCTATCCTGATGAAATTCGCTGGCGTCATGCCCCCGCAGTAGCGATTCAGTCCGGGTAATCCATGGGCACGCACGTTTTTCGCTTCATCGCCAAGCATCAGGTCTTTGACGGAGAAAGTTTTCCCGGTGCCGGGAGCGCCAAATAGGGCTAAGTGGAATCCGGTGCTGCCGGCTCGCGTTCCTTCCGGATTGACGATCTCCGTTGCGGTCATCCCGTACTGGTGAACCAAAGCCAGCAGTATGTCGAAATACAGCATCGGCCCAAAAAGCTCTTCCAGGTAATGCGTAACCAGGCCGAGGCTCATCTGCTCACGACCAAATTCCAGGGTCTCTTCAAGCCGATTAGAAAGCACGTCACGAAGGTAATCCTCGAACTCCTTTTCCATCTCCTGCACATAAACCAACTCACCTTGCGCAGCTTCAGAGTTGATTACGGGCAGGTCCTGACTTCTCGGTGAAGCCAATACTCGCTGCAGCAGCGAAACCATTTCTGCATAAAGCGCATAAGTCGTAACGTCCTTCGCGGTGCCGGGCAGCTTGCGAATGAGCTTAAAACCCAGCAAACTATCCAACGTGTTCCTCCACCGCCTGAACCTGGCTTTGATTACGGTGAAGTCTGCCTGGAATCCGGGCTGATTGAGGAAATATTCCAGTACCTCACGGGCTTCCCGTTCGGCTGTAAGGCATTGCAGGATATCAAGCTCTAATTGGTGCCATACGTTTCCCGTCCGGAGATTCCAATTCTGAATGGTGTAGTGCTGCCCGAAATAGTTTTCTGGAAATGTCGCCGGGCGTTTCATATTCATGCCCAGCATGTCCCGAGTTGTGCCATTTATGGCCTCAAGAAAGTGTTCTTCGCTCAGGCTATTCGCATACGATTGCGCCTGAATAATGCTCATGCTCAGACATTGCTGGAGCAGCTCACGTCGTTCCTCCAACTGGTCAGGAGACAGGTTCATTGTTGACCCCCGTTGATAAAGTGTTTTATCTTCTCAAAGTCAACCGCCGCGACGCTGTTTCGAATTTTCAAATCCTCGAGATAGATATAGCCGATTTTCTTGTGCAATCCATCTTTTCGGTTGGCGGGAGACCCAAGTTTGTTGCGTACTTCATTGCCGCGCGATTTTGGCACAACCAGATAAAGCTCAACCTCTGACTCCGGCGCAGCGGTCAACAGATTTCTGAATCTTTCAATCCCGCTGGTAATAGTAGTCGTTCGTTCAACTTCAAACGCGGCCACAATGCCCTTGCCACCGTTATGCCACAGCACGTCTATCTGTTCAATAATCTCACGGGCCGCTTTAGGCATGCCCTTTACCCGCTGCGGCAATGCGCTGCTCATCTTGCGGAATTCGATGTACTTTCCTTGCTCTGTCTTGCCAATGTGGACCTTTAGTTTCCGCAATCCAGCCAAGTCCACGAGCCGCGAAATGGCAAGATCATGGTCCGATTGTTCATTCGTGGCTATTTGAACTTCTTTGCCAATGTCCACGCCAACCTTTGTGAAGAGCTGCTCACGGAGAACATCCTCTTTCAATCGCCATACCTTCCGCTTCTTTACACTCTTCTTCGCGGGCCCGGTCATACCTTCGGTCGAATCCCGCATCTCGGCAATGCGCTGTAATACGCGTGGGATTTCATCGAGGTCTGCCGCATTGGAGTTGATAAGGTTGCTGTAAATTTCATTCTGCACTTCGTCCTGTGTTGCTTGACCTTTACGATAAAGCAAACGCCGTATCAGGTACTCAATCCTTGCTTCCACCGGTACCGTCTGCATTGCGTCGCTGTAAGAGGTCTTGTAATGCTGCTGGCTGTAGCGTTCCAAGTCGTCTTTCAGATCTTGGTCTGGTTTAGCCTTGAGATACCACTTTCCTTCACGTTCCTCGAAGTTGCGCGATAGGTATGGCACAACCTGCTTCTGCCTGATCTTCTCCAGCAGATTGTTATTAAGCAGCCAGGGTATCAGCTTCATGTATAAGGCGGAAAGAGTAGCCCCGTTGTGATAGATTATGGCTTCTGCCAACATACGTTCAATGTGACGGCCAATCTCCGCGTACTCAATCGCCTTGAATTTCGGCGGTTCGTCCACTTTCTGAAATGACAAGATGAAATCTCCAAGCATGGAACCGCTTCGGCGCAAATTGATCGTATGTTCGTAGAGCTTGATGGCCGGCTGGTGAATCATCCCATCGTGTTCCGGCATGACAAAACCTGCATCATGCGCCGCAAGATGCACAGCACTCCACACCTTGAACTCCCGGCAGTGAAACGTCATCACCATCCAGCGATGGGGTTTGAGCACGCGGTGACATTCCTTGAAAACTGCATGAAGTATCGAGCGATAATGCGTGAGGTCCTTGGCACCCTCAAAACCACGATGGCGGGTCGTGATCGCTTCCTTGGATTTGTCCGTCACCCCGCCGACATTGACCCATTCATCCATCCACACGACCCAGAAGTCAGAAAGCTCTAAGTATTGCACGTTACCGCCATAAGGTGGATCGGTGATAATAACGTCCACACTGTTTTCCGGTAGCGGCAGCTTGTCGGAACTGCCCGTGATAAGCACAAATTGGTTTTGTTGCGCCGAGGTTTCTTTTAACAAATTTGGAATTGCGGTGTGTTTTGCACTTGGCTTGATCTCGATTTTCGTATATTTCAAAGCCCGCCGGATCGCATTCTGTCGGTTCAGATATGAAGCGGCGACGTTTTGTTCGATAAAAACGTCCTGAAGCCAATATGCCGGCTTCGCCCATTCGATAGGGTTTCCACTTTGCCAACCTTGGACACGAAACACCATGTTGTTCGTGAAGCGCAGTGAACCACTGAAAGCCAAACCAAGAAAGTCGCGGATTTCGTCTTTGAAACCAGCAGCAAGAATCGCTTTCTTGAGACGAGCGTTGGCAATAAGATTTCGCCTTGTGAACAGATCGCGGAAGTGTGTAATGGCCCGCTTGAATAGAGCATTCTCGCGTGCCATGTTCATGTCAGGGATGGCTTCATCGGGA
>DAOWID010000205.1 GCA_030641115.1 Planctomycetota bacterium
ACGCTCTGTCCAAACACGGCCCATCGAGCCTTACACCACACCAAAATCAATTTTTCCGTTGCCAAATCCACCTTCATCGTGGAAAGCCGTCTCTTATTCGACTCCATCCGTCGAAAATCTATTCATTTTGCAGGAGTCTTCTTACTAATCGGATGTCCGTTCCGGTCATCCATGCTTATGTTACGCTGGCTTAATACGATGTCCTGCTCGAACTGCAAGTATTCCGATACTCAAAAAGGAAAATACTCGCCGGTTCAGGGACTATAGTGCCTTCGACTACTAATGTTGCTGAATCGAGTTGTCCGCTTGGATATTCTACCGTAAATCCACCAGGGCGGGCAATCCCACCAAACCAAATCTCAATACTGCCCCGCCCATCAAGGAGCGCTGACCAACCCTCGTCGGTAAACTCGGACAGTAGGTCAAACGGCTCTGGGCCCGGATACGTTCCAGCCCCTCCCCGCACGTCTGCCCATCCAAAATAATTATGAGGATGCAGCTCATACAATTTTGCCACAAACTGCGCGTCTAACGGCGTAGTATTACCGGGATCCGGGCGGCCGCTAGTAGTTAACTCGCCTGTAATCGTACCTGACCAGTTAGTTAACTCGCCTGTAATCGTACCTGACCAGTCCATGTACACATGCGATATCTCTGTGAAAGTTACCCCGAGGTCAAAGTCTGTTTGCCAATACGGCGAATTGACATCATACCGTCCCTCAGCACCCAGCGGCAATTTAATGGTGACTGTTGACACAGGCCTTCTATCTTCCAGCCAATGGGAAATAAGAATCGCCAGATCAAGCATATCCACCCGGCAGTCATGATTCAGGTCACCAACGGGATACGGATGATTGGGGTCACCACAAAACGGTTTTATTGTATAACTTTGAAGTTGAAAAGTGGCTCTATCCCCTTCCTCCGGCCCTCCACCTATGCATGGCCCGCCGGGAACCACAAATTTGATGATTCCTACATTAGGCGCCAAGTACTCTCCGAAGCCATACGCGTCAGGTCCACAATCAATTCCTACAAACTTAAAGCTGAGGCAATTATCAAATTCCCTATGCAGAACATTGCAACTGACACCTGTTTGCACTAAATGACCGTCTATTAAACCATCTCCCAACGCAAAAAACAGGTCACCTGAGAAACCATACCGAGTTACCTCCTTCCTGCTAAGACACATTAATACTCTATCTGAAGCTGAGTCGTATCTAAACAGCACTTCTCTTTCCCACGTCACTTGAGGCCAACATAAACTAAAGTAATCATCAAACTTATAATAAGTCTGTCCGTTAATTTCTTGTACACCGACAATCGTGAAGGTCTTTTGCTCTGTCCCATCAGTATATGTCCACGAATTACCAACAGCAAGCGGAAAGTAGTTCTGGTGAGATTCATCCTTCGCATGTCCGATGGCTGCCGCTATAATTAGTCCAACTGTCCCAGCGTAAATCAGCTTTCTCAACCTTATCTTTGTTCTGCCGTTCATTTCTTAGCCCCCTTTTTGCCGATCCGACTATCAACGCCTTGAGCCAGCCGGATTTTTCCAGCTCATAGTTTATGGGATTTCTCACATTAAAATTCAAAATATCAATTAGTCCCCCTCCTGTCAAGAAAAATCGCTACAGTCTTCCTCTACATAATGCACCTCCCTGACCAAACGTCAGAAGGCCGAACACATCCGGTTTCCTAAAAGAATTGTCGCGTATCTCCCAGATGCAAAATCTGACCGTAAAATACACCAACCCGCTCCAAACCGCAATGGACAAACTACTTTTTTTTCAAATTTTTACCCACAACAGCCCCATTCTTTCATTTTTGGCCTACAAATGGCCATTCCCCATCTTTTTCTCCAAAACTTTTTTTACCTCTTTCCTCTCAGTCATCAATCATCCGTCTTCCGTCCCCTCCCCTCAATTCATCTCTCACCAATCAACCAATCACTAATCACCGTTCACCAAGTATCCAGCATCGAGAATCCGTGTCCATCTGTGGCAAGAACAAATCTGTCTTAATCCTTGTTATCCTGTCCAAAAAAATATCCGTGTCATCTGTGTAATCCGTGGTTACTCTTTGTCTCCTCTGTGGCAAAAAAGAACTCGGTGTTAATCTGTGTCATCTGCGGTTAGAACTACGAACTAAGAGTCCCTCTTGTCAAGTAAAAAATCGCAGAAGTCAAGTGGAATTATCTACAATTTTGTAGGCCTGCCAAAAAGTGACGCATTTTTACTCATTTTTACCAAAAAAGCGCGCGCTTTTACTCATTTTTACTCATTTTTGCCAATTTCTGCACGTTTTTCCAATCGCCTCAGAATTACTCTAACCATCTACCCAGCAGAGCTTTATAAAAATTTTCACCAACTGTCTGACAAACTTAGTGTCGTATTCTGCCGGTGAGCTGCACGTTCGCTGATGCACCCAGACGAGGCACGAACCTGCTCCACATAATCAATCGTCAGCGGACAATTACGGATTTGTCGACCTGTCAACTTGGCGTACTCGCCGCCTTTGCAGTGCCAAAATTGGCACTCTTACAGCCATCCTATCCACCCGAGCACGGTCCGCACGGGATTTTTGGGGCCTATAAGTACTTACTTAAGAAACAGTTAAGAGCAAACACACCAAAATAGCCTGTTGCCCTCAAAAAGCTGGTATATCTTTTGCTCGTTTATTATAAATTGCACGTTAGGATTAACAAATGGTCTGTTTTGGATAGGAGAGTAGCAATCATGGCAGTTAAAGAATTGGCATTTGAAGCTGATGCAAGAGCTGGGCTGCTGGCCGGCGTGGAAAAGCTGGCAGCAGCGGTCAAACCGACCCTTGGCCCAAGAGGCCGAAACGCAATCCTCGACAAGAGCTGGGGCGGACCAACCGTAACTAAAGACGGCGTAACAGTGGCTGAGGAAATCGAGCTTATCGACAAGAACGAAAACCTCGGCGCAAAACTGGTAAAAGAGGCCGCAAGTAAGACCTCAAAGATCGCCGGCGACGGAACAACAACCGCGACAGTGCTCGCTGAGGCCCTGTTCAAAGAAGCCTACAAGAACATCGCAGCAGGCGCAGATGCTATGGCCCTGGCTCGCGGCGTCCAAAAGGCTTCCAAGGCGGTAACTGACAAGCTGACTTCGCTGGCAAGGCCCATCAATATCACAAAGGCCGACGACATAATTAATATTGCTTCAGTGTCGGCTAACAACGATGTAGAAATAGGGAAAACAATGGCTAAAGCCTTCCAGCGGGTCGGCAAAGACGGCGTTATCACCGTCGAAGAGGGCAAGAGTTTTGAGACAACCGTCGAATTTGTTGAAGGTATGCAGTTTGATCGCGGCTACCTTTCGCCGCACTTCGTAACCGACACCGAGAATATGGTCTGCGAACTGGAGAGACCATATATACTGGTTCACGAAGAGAAGATCAGTAACGTAGCCAAGCTCGTTCCGCTGCTGGAGAAGACTGCAAAAAGTAAAAGGCCCCTGCTTATCATCGCCGAGGACGTTGAAAGTGAAGCATTGGCAACACTTGTCGTTAACAAACTTAAGGGTGTCCTCCAGGTCGCAGCGGTGAAGGCGCCCGGCTATGGTGACCGTAGAAAAGCAATGCTGCAAGACATAGCGACACTGACGGGTGCGGAGCCGATTTTCAAAGACCTGGGAATCGAAATGGAAAACATCAGCGTCAAGCAGCTCGGCCAGGCCAAGAAGGTGACCATAGATAACGACAACACTATCATCATCGAAGGGGCGGGCAGCCAAGAAGCCATCAGCGGCAGGATCAAGCAAATCAAGAGCGAGATAGAAACGACAACCAGCGATTATGATCGAGAGAAACTGCAGGAACGGCTTGCCAAACTGACGGGGGGCGTCGCTCAAATCAACGTCGGGGCCGCAAGTGAAACGGAGATGAAAGAACGGAAGGCACGGATCGAAGATGCCCTGCACGCCACCAGAGCGGCTATCGAAGAAGGCATTGTGCCTGGTGGCGGCGTGGCACTGATTCGATGCATCGATGCGGTTAAGCAACTGAAACTCAAAGGTGATGAGCAAACCGGTGCCGACATAATGGCAAAAGCTCTTTCAATGCCCTGTCATTACATTGCTCACAATGCCGGGGCGACTGCGAATCTGGTGGTTAACAGAGTGTCGGAAGGCAAAGGGGCCTTCGGCTATAATGCGGATACCGACAAGTATGAGGACCTTCTCAAGGCAGGCGTCATTGATCCAGCAAAGGTGACACGAATTGCCCTGCAGAACGCCGTAAGCGTAGCTGGTTTGCTATTGACCACCGATTGCCTTGTGTCTGAAAAGCCAAAGGAAAAAGGAGAAATGCCTGCTATGCCTCCTGGCGGACCTGGCGGCGATATGGGCGGCATGGGCGGCATGGGCGGCATGATGTAATAGTCCTTGGGGCAGACAAAACGATGGCTACTATATCGAACGACAAAACAACGAGACGAATATTTGTGAGCCGAGTGATTGTAGTGAGTGGGTTGTGTGCCTTGCTTACATTGGGTAGCGCCCGAGCAATGCCCGAATCCGTTG
>DAOWID010000148.1 GCA_030641115.1 Planctomycetota bacterium
CGTCGGCGAAACTGAAGGGCCTTCGCAGCAGAATTTCCCGCCGGGCTGCATCTGCCAGCTCTTGTGGTATGCGTTCAGCCGGCGGTAGGGCGGTGCCGGAAAGGTCCATCTGGATAAACTGTCCCGGTCTAAACTTGGCGAAGGCCTCCGCAGCAGCGCCCGAAAACTCCAAGCCAAGCCGATAGAATCGGCGCCCAGTCTGCCTATTGTCACGGACAACAGCGGAAAACACGCCCTTATTCGACGACGAGCATTTCTCAGACATAATTACCTGTTGCAAAACTCATGCCAGCAAACGACCAGTCACATTGATGTCACCATCAAAGCAAACCTTCGTAGACCTTCACACCGTCCACGACTTTGCAGATATGGACAGCGTACTTATCAGCAAACTCCGGCCTGCTTAGCGGATAGGCTACACCGACTGCCTCTTTGACCGCCTCGATACTCTCAGCCCGAACTAAAGCTCCCGATGCGCCCTTATCACCGCCGCCTAACATCCGTTCTCCTAAAACACCCGGTATTGTCCGGACAATGTCGCACATTGTCTCTAATTCCGGCCCGGATATCTTGTAATCATCTCGCAGCCCAATACCGTCTTGCCTGAATATCTGGCCCACTGTTTCAATATCGCCGGCCTTCCAGGCTTCGAGCATCTCGTAAAATCGCCGCTGCGCCGCAAAAATATACTTTAGCCGGTCGCACAGGTCTGGGTAGCGACCCCCGAACTCGGCCATGATCTTTTCGTAGAGCGCTTCGTCTTTCACATCCGCCAGGCAGGACACCTTGTAGCCCGCCTTCTGCAGTATCGAAACCAGCTCTTCGCATTGGCCCCGGCGAATCTTGTATGTCGATTTCTCCAGTCCCGGCCGGACTGTCCCGGTGTCGAGCACCACTATCCGAAAATCGGTCGCCCCCGCACCAAGCTCAACGTACTCAACCGATCGTTTCGCCGGATTGTAGTATGTCCCCATCCCTTCTCTGCCGAACAATATCATGATCTGGTCGAGCTGACCACACGGCGAACCTATATAGTCATTCTCCACCGCCTGAGCCAAATCAACAATCTTCATCTTATCTTTAATCTCGATGGCATTCGCATCCAGCAGCGACAAAATCAGATTCAGACTCAAAGAAGCTGACCGGCTCATCCCACCGCCGGGGATATTGCCGTAGATAACACCGTCGATACCTTGCGAAAGTTTGTAACCCTCTCTGCGCAGGATATACTCAACCCCATACGGAAAACGTCCCCAGGTCTCGGCAATAACCGCTGACTTTGGCTCCGGGACATCGCCCAGCTTGAATTCAACGACCCCGTCACCCGGAAAGTTCCCACTAAACAGCCTGATCGTCTCGGTGCCATTCGGCCTATATGCCATCCAGATAAATCTGTCTGTCGCCACGCCGAAAAGTTCGGTCCCGTTGTAGTCACCGTGCTCAACGCCCAAACAAAACCGCGATGATGTTCGTCGAACCTTCCCGTCTCTGATATCGATCCCGTTGTCTTCTGCAAGCCGCCGAATCTTGTCCAGCGCCGCCTGGCCTTCCTTAGTCAGTCCCATTATACAGTTCCCACTTCGAATAGTCGGCAATCGTTATTTCGACCGAAGCGATGCGCAGTCCGGCAGGAGGTGCACTGCACACCGAAGGAATCCATAACGAACGGCAGTATATCTGAGCTGCCCAAAAACATCAAGGGCTGAGTCTACACCATGTTGACTTATCACTGCCCGGCCCTCTTCCACTCGACTACAAACAACGGCCGACCATCCACAGTGAAGTCGAGTATCCGTAAAGGTCCAAAAGGACTCGCTGGCTCGCCCATCTCATCAGGCATAGGTGGCCCCGGTCTGGATCTGCCAGGCTTTGCCGCCTCTCGCCGGTGCTCGCCCCCAAGCTCTATCCTTTCGAGCCTGACAAGCTCATCACCCAAAGGCAGCTCTCGCTGAAACTCTCTGATCTGCTGCTCCTTGGCTAGCAGATATACTTTGCGCGCGCTGCCGGCCCAGTCCCAGATGTCACGCGAGAAGGCGCCGAAAAGTTCCTCTTGCCTGAGCGGTCCATATCGCTCAGCCGCCTTAATATTCTTTGGCCCACGCACGAGTCCAATCCGCGCCCGCCTCTCGTCCAGCGCGCCGCGTCCAGGCTCCGGCGTGTCAAGGTTTCTCGGTTTGCCACGCTCGGGCCCGAAGAAACGCAGCATCCCAGCATCCACTAATCGCCACCTGCCGACAAAATCAAGGTGCTGATTCAGCCCCTCGTTGGCAACGAGTATGCTGCCGGGCTCAATGCTCTTCTGCACCACGCTCGTAACTTTCGAAAGAGCGCCATTGAGTTGGCGTAGGTGCGCAATAGACATGACCGACGGCGGCAGACCCCAAAAAATCGTAATAGCCAGAATCACCAATGAGCCCGCCAATGCTGAAGCCCTGTGCACTCTTGAAAGCTCCCGCAGCAGCCACACCGCGGCAATTGTGTAGACATAGAATGTCGGCAGCAGATAGCGCATCGATTGCCTGTCCGGGCCCCAGAAATACGACATATACACAACCAAAACCGGCACGACCAGCAGCGCAAGAAAGGCCCCTCGCTTCCACGTCTCCTTCCTGCCGCACAGAGTCGAAATTCCAACCACGCCCAGTGCTAACACAACGCCGCAGCCGTCGCTCAACAGCATTTTCAAGTGCGGCAGCGCGTACTCCAGAAAGTACCCGAACGCGAAAATCCTGCCAGCACCCAATGCCTGAGAATAGCCTGTCCGCCAAAACGCGCCAAATGCAAGCTGACTTCGGATGCACAGCCAACCCAAAGGAATCGCAAGCCCGGTCACGCCCGCCAACAGTCCAGTCCACGACTTGCGGTCTCTTCGCATGTGCAAAAGCACGAACACCGCAGCGGCCGGCAGATAGAACACATCGGCATACCGAATGGTCGAGATAATACCAAAGAAGGCTCCCGCTGCGAACGCTTGCCACACAGAGCGCTGCTGCACCCATTTGGCGGTCAAAAACAGCCCCCACACTAAGAAAAAGCACACCGCCGAATGCGCATCGCCGAAATGGGCGTGCTCATTCGCAAATGGATTCACCGCCATTAACGCTACCGCCAATAACGCCCACCACTGGCCGACCCACATGCGACATAACAAGAAAAGCCCTAACAAGCTCAGTGACGCAAATATGGGGTTCATCGCAACGGTCGGCCCCGGCCCAAGGATCTTATACACGGGCGCCATCAACAAGGACAGCCCCGGCGCATGCGTGCAGTAGTAACGATTCCCGCCCACATGGTTCCAGTGCACCCCCACATATTGCAGCGGTGACTCAGGCTCAACACACGTCCTACCTGTTGTCGCTATCAGCTTCGCCTGGCCGAAGTAGCTGTTCGCGTCGGGGGTACTTATGGCCGGGGCAAAGAAACACATCAGGAAAACAAAGTGGGCCACTACAAGCGCAAGCCCGGCCATAACCACCAGGCTGCGATGTCTGTCATTATCGCCAAAACGACTTTCCGTCATTGCCATATCGTGTTATCAGATGTCGCCGATCCTGTGCCCGTCAGTCACCTGCTGATTACGAGAAAATCACGTAAAGCTCCAGCGTTACCAGTATCACCAGCACGCCAAACCAGACGCCCGATGGGGCCAGCCCCATATCGCATTTCTTCCTCACCCGCATGACTTTCGGCTGCTTCATCGGCTTGATTCCTCTTACCGGAAGATGACATAAAGCACTATTGTCAGAAGCGTCACCAACAACCCGAGGTACATAGAACCTCTGGACCAGTTCAACTCAATCTTCGTCTGTTCCGGCAGGGTGATTCGTTCCTTCATTGGCTTGATCAATGTCACTATTAGCAGGACGGCCGCAATAGCACCTACTGTGATTCCCATACGGTTCAGAAATGCCATATCACCCCAGCCAAAGAATAGAATCCCGTAGATAATTGGGCTAAGAATCAGCCCCAGGACTCCACAACACCGTGGGGTCCGTTTCACAAACAATCCGAAAAGGAAGATCGTCAGCACGCCGGGTGATACGAATCCCTGGAACTCTTGGATGTAAGCGAAAGCACCCTTGAATCTGGGATTTGCCAACGCCGGCGCGATCAGACACCCTATGACTACACCTATCGGTACGCAACAGCGACCAACCCACACCAGCATTTTCTGCGCTGCTTCTTTATTGAACCATTCCCTGTAGATATCCATCGTGAAGATTGTCGAAGCTGCGTTCAACATCGATGCCAGAGAGCTGATCACTGCTCCCATCAATGCGGCCAGTACAAATCCCCGCAAGCCGGTCGGAGTCAGATACCGAATCAACAGCGGAAATGCACCATCGTAGTCATAGCCCACCAGCTCTTGCCGGACTTCAACATGCGGGTGACTCTCGTCCACGCCCTCGAGGAGTTCTGCGTTGATTGCGCTGAGGTCTTCGCCCTCCGGAACAACCTTACCCACTACTGCTGCATTGAATGACAGCACCTCTGCAGCAAGCTGAGGTTGCAACTGCGCAAAGTCGCTATCGAATGGAATAACCATCGCCGCTTCAGTCGGTGACGCCTTAGCCTGCTCAAATGCCTCCAACACAGGCTTGTTGAGCGACTCCAGGGTCATTGCGTTCTCCTGCATCTTCGCCCCGTATAGTGTGAACGCAATAATCCCCGGAATGCACACGATAAAAGGAACGATCAGCTTTAGGAAAGCCGCAAACACCACACCCCTTTGCCCTTCGCGTAAAGAGTGAGACCCAAGTGTTCTCTGCATGATATATTGGTTCAGGCCCCAGTAATAGAAGTTCGGAATCCAGATCCCCAACAGCAGCGCCGTCCAGGGCAGAAAGTCGCTGGTTCGCGGCAGTACCATGTGCATATTAGCTGCTTTGAGCGCCGAGAACTTCTCACCAAACGTCGCACCTTCTCCCACACCTAAGGATGTATTCACCGTTGCTACATCGATCCCCTCGAACTTGCTCGGATCGTCCAATGCCATAAACGCCAGCACCATTATCACCGCACCACCAATTATTAATGCCGATCCCTGAATCAGGTCCGCCCAGGCGCAGGCCTTCAGACCTCCCGCCGCAACATATACACCCGCAAGGATACCAACAAACCAGGACAGCGTTGTGATGTTGATCGGTATTCCCATCAACTGTTCCTTGAACAACGGACTCAACGCCTTCGCTCCAAGAAAGATTACTGTAGGGATTGTCACTCCCAAATAGATTATCACCATCAATAGCGACATCACCAGTCGCGACGTATGATTGAAACGGTACTCTAAGTACTCGGGTATCGTGAAAATCCCGCTTTTGAGAAACTTCGGCAAAAAGAAAAACGCCACCACAACTAGAGTTATCGCAGCGACCCATTCGTAGCTCGCCACTGCCAAACCAATCGAGCTCTTAGCAGCCTGACCCGACATTCCAACAAACTGCTCGGCCGATATGTTTGCCGCGATTAGTGAAAATCCGATCAACCACCATTTCAGGTCCCGACCCGCCAGAAAATAATCCTCGCTGGTTTTTTCTTTGCGGCTCTTGAACAGGCCTACGGTTATTACACAAACGAAGAATACCGCTAATACCCCAATGTCTAAACCACTTAATTCCATTTGTGAGCTCCTTAATTTAGGCCTTCCCTGCCAAAGCTCTTTCCTTAGCTTTATTATGTGATTCTAACTCATTCCTTTGTCCCGGCTAAATTCTCCTAAAACTGTCACTCAATGCCTCCAAAATATCAGTAGCCATCAAGCTTACCTGGCCTAGTCTCTCGATGGCGATGTCACCGGCTAAGCCATGGACATAAACGCCAAGAACTGCTGCGTCAAAGTTGCCCAAGCCCTGACCGATAAGTGCAGTTATAGCGCCGGTCAGCACATCCCCTGAGCCGGCTGTCGCCATACCAGGATTGCCAGTCTTGTTGACATAGACTCTTTCGCCATCGGTAACGACGGTTCCTGCGCCTTTCAAGGCCACGACGGTCTTCGTGCGCTGGGCCAATTGCGCGGCCTGCTCCTGCCGCTCGGGCGGCAGCGGTTCTCTAAACAGACCCGACCACAGTCTTTTCATTTCGCCGGGATGAGGTGTCAGCACTATGTTCGCTTTCAGCTTGGTTGGCCAGCTCTTTAGCTGGCTCAGATTATTCAGGCCGTCACCGTCAATGACCAGCCGCAACTGTTCTTGTTCGATCAGTTTCTGTGCGACAGTCCGGAGGCCGCCGCTGATACCCACACCCGGGCCAAACGCCATAGCGTCATTATCGCTGACCGCATCGAGGATGGTATTAATCGCCTTTGCAGATATTCGACCCGCGTTGTCTTCCGCCAGCGGTATGGTCGTGTAGGATGGCTCTATTGAAGCGACTATCGGAAGTGCGCTTTTAGCTGTTGCCACGCGCACAAGCCCCGCGCCTGCCCGCAGAGCAGCCCGACCTGCAAGTGCAGCCGCTCCACTCATACCGACGCTGCCGGCAATGATGACCACCTTGCCGAAATCGCCCTTATGAGCATCCCAAGCCCGCGGCTTCAATTTCGGTATCGTTTCTATCAACTGCATACAAACTCGTTTCGAGCAGTATATTACAAATAGTGCAGGATATGGTCAATATCGAGTATTGGAATTTGTACAATCCCTTTCCGGCAATCAAGATGCGCCGAATGTAATGGAAAAATTCGACTTAAAAGATTTGACAAGCAGATAAGAAAGTTTATAATTATTAAACAAAAGGAAGAATTTGTTTGGGATCAGGGGCAAAAAGGTCCGGCGGTCTTCGCAGAGGTTAAAACCTATGAGTGAAATCATATTTATCGTTGAAAATTCTGATGAGGGTGGTTACACCGCTAAATCTCTCGGTTACTCTATTTATACCGAAGGTGAAACATTAGACGAGTTAAAAGAAAATATCAAAGATGCGATAAAATGCCACTTTGATGTAAAGTAAATTCCCCATCGGTATCCATCTCAAAATAGACAAAGGCGATTTAATTAAATGATTATTCTAATTAGAAAATATCGAGCAAGAATATCAGCAGATACGCTGATATTTTCCAAAAAATGGCAGGAAAATCTTGTTTAGGATTTCGGAAGGTATATAGTGATATTTGTTCCGCAAGCGTCTTATATGGAATCAGATAATACATAGTTGGGCTTCATAAATTTAATGACGAGGCTTACAATGGGAAGAATACGTCAAATGATCATGGTCAATGGACGAGAATGCTGGACGTTATTTGATACAGGTGCACGGAATACGTATGTTGTTCACTCAGTAATCATTGTAGTAAATATTGGGACCATATTAAACCAAAAATATGTCATGTTGAAATGGAGGTAATGAATGAAAATGACATATAAAGATAAGGTAGAAGCAATCACAAAGCAATTCAGACAAACCGTCGAAAATAAATATAACATAATTGAGATGAAATTGTTTGGCTCTTACGCACGCGGTGATTATTCAAAAACATCTGATATTGATTTAATGGTAAGACTACCCAAAGTAGATAGAAACATTGAAGAAGACTTGTTTGATATTGCATACGATTTAGAGTTAGAATACGATTGTGTTATAGATGTTATAGTTCTTCCACAAAATTTTAGTAATAATATCATGATCTACCAGAACATTCAGAAAGAGGGTATCGCGATTTGACTAAGCAAGAAAAACAAACTTTGGTAAAATATCGATTAGAACGGGCAAACGAGTCCATAAGAGCGGCTCAATTATTGTTCGAGAATGAGCTATTCACACCTGCAATGAATAGGATTTATTATTCCATGTTCTATTCGGTTCAGGCATTACTCGTCCTTAAGGAAAAAGCTTTTTCTAAACATGGGGAAGTGAAGGGATATTTCAATAAGGAGTTTATAAAATCTGGGATTTTCCCCAAAGAATTTGGTAAACTTTTTAACGCTGTATTTGAATACCGGCAAAAATTTGATTATGTTGACCTGCTTATACCTGAAGAAGAATTGATTTCAGATTACATCGTCGAAGCCCAAAAATTCATTGATCGGATTTCGTCTTATCTTAATGATAAGCTTACAGCTTTATAAGAATTTTTCCAAATGGCGCTGTGCTAACTCGGAAGATTTGTAATCATCAAATGAGGTGAACTTTGGAAGTATTACGGCTCGTGCTTCGTAGCGAAGCGTACTTCGCAGAGTAGTATTGGAGTATTATCTGGAAGAAAGACCCAAAAGCGGGTTTATCTGGAAACCATATAATACATAGTTAGGCATTTAACAATGAGCCATCGCAAGACTAAGATAAAACAAGAAGAACAATCCTCAAAGCCAAAAGCGAACATTTTAGCATGGATTGCGATAGGAATTTCGCTTATCAGCCTCTTTATTAGTGGTACACAGTACATACGTACGCAGCGTCCCAAGATAGCCATACATCCAGACACACGATTGCTCAGTAAAACCGAAATCAATAATACAGCAGAAGAATATACGTTTGGTTTCGTATTTCAAAATACAGGAGAGATTGAATGCGCAGAAATTGATCTAAATGTAATTGTTATGACACAAAATCGAAAAATAATAACTAAAAGTAAGCATAGTTCAAACGCTATCTTTCCCGACGCCTTGTTCAATACTATTCTCAGCTTCAAATTACCCAGGCCAGAGATATCTGAATCCGAAGCTACAGTACCCGTCACCCCTGAAGATCTCTTATTTTACGTGACAGTTGAATATCCAGCATTTCCTTTTGGTAGACATAAACAGCACTTTTACTATGTATTTCATCAGGAAAACCAGAAAATGTATCACTGTGATATTGCTAATGTTAGTAAGATTGATGAGATATTGGCTAAAGATTGAATGCCTAACCTCGGCCTTCAGCAGACTTGGTTCCCTCGCTACTGAGACCGGCCGTTAGCGGCTTTGCTAAAACTCGTCAGGGCGGAGCCTGCCGCGGCCCGATGTGACGCAGGGACAATATCGCAGCTATCGCCCGGCAGGTCGTTAGTCTTTGGTTTTGAGTCTGAAGTCTTGGGTCTCAATTCTCCTGTCTACTGTATTCTGTCTCCTGTCTTTCTACTTTCCTGTTTCTATTTTTCTATTTATCATTGCTGCCGTAACCGCTGCTGAAAAGCCATTGTCGATATTGACGACCGTAACGCCGGCAGCGCAGCTATTGAGCATGGTCAAAAGAGCCGACAGGCCTTCGAAGCTGGAACCGTAACCAACACTGGTCGGCACGGCAATGACCGGACAACTGACTAAGCCGCCTACGACACTGGCCAACGCTCCTTCCATCCCTGCGACAACAATAATGACGTTGGCCTTCTGCAGTTTTGGAAGGTGTCCAAACAGCCTGTGCAGCCCAGCCACGCCGACATCGCAAATCAACTCGGTCCGCTGGCCCATAATCTCAGCAGTCACTTTCGCCTCGGATGCGACAGGTAAATCAGCGGTTCCGGCTGTGACTATTGGTATGACGCTCTTAGACGGCTTGGGCTTTTTCTGCTCGAGCACAATTGCTCTGGCCGATTTTTCGTACCGGGCCTTTGGGAATTTCTCCGTCCTGGCCAGTGCCTCGAAAACGGGCTGTTCCGCTCTTGTGGCCAGAACATTAGTGCCTTTTGCAGCCAAGCTCTCGAAAATCTTGATTATCTGTTCTGTCGTTTTGCCGGGACAGTAGATTACCTCCGGAAATCCTCGCCGGATCTGACGATGGTGGTCAACGCACGCGAAACCCATATCTTCAAACGGCAAATGGCGAAGCTTCTCAATCGCCTCGTCAATACCGATTTTGCCGACCTTTACCTGCCGTAATAATTTTTTTAACTGTTCAGCCTGAATATTTCACCTCGCCTTTTTTCCAGCCGCGAATTTCAAAAATTGTCATTCCTGCGAAAGCAGGAATCTATCTTTTTGTTCTTTACTTTTATTTTCTCCGCGTTCTCTGCGGTTAATTTTTTTCAGCTGGTTTCTTTGACCGACAGTCAATAATCACGCGGCCATTTTTGTCCACCACCTGGCCATCCTGCCATCTGTATCTAATTCCCTTCACACCAACAATCCCAACCAGCGCCCCATTTCTTATGAAATCAGTTTCAAATGAACCCAAGGAATCGTGATCGGGATTCAGAGTTATATCAGTCACTACGTGATGCAACTCTATGAGGACATCCCCCCTCGGTGAGTATGTACTTTGTTCTACGTGCCCTTCCACGGGAGTCCATACGTCTTGAACCTTTTTAAAACGGACATCTTTCAGAGAATAAAATTGACGAACATCTTTCGGCGCAGCACTATTCCTTTTATTGTTATAATACTGGATTTCATTCCTCCGAATTTCTGCTTTTGCTATATTATGCCCATGAGAAGGAACTATCCAGAAAGTGTATTTGCCGTGTTTTGTATCCGCTTCAATAACGTGACAATCCGAGTCTCTTATTTCTTCCATATCAACTCGTACGTATGCACTATTTTCCTGACGCAGAATCGAATCAATTCGCCTTTTTTTGCCACCGTGAAAGAATCCCCTTAGAAAAGAGCCATAGTCAAGGCTGGTACTCATAGTCTTGTAGCCTTCCCTGGTCCTGTTAATTTTGACTCTGTCATACTCGGCTCCCTTCTCACTATCGGTGTAGCTTAGCCACCATTTACCATCTCGTAGGTGTCTCACGCAGTTAGCTTTTTCCTTTGGTATAAACTCCTTCTTTTTTATACTTTGTTCCCCCCATTGTAGCATCTCTACGAAGCAGCGATCACCATCATATCGAACTTCAGTTATTTCTCTAGGTTCAACTATCGTTTGTATCCCTGTATAGTTAATTTTTCGGGATGTCTCACTTTTAAGGATAAACGATTGAAACTTATCTGCAGCTGCAGAGTATTTGTCGAGCAATTCAAAGGCGGTGGGATGTTTGCCAGCGACGACCTCTAACGGTATCAGACACAGCGTACCGATGATTATGTATATGTACTTGCACATTTTGTTTTCCTCTCCGGTTAATTTTCCTATTTTTATTTTATCTGCATAATCTGTGGCTAATTTTTTTCACCCGGTTGCTTTCGGCTCAAGAGTTAAATCTGCAAAGAGCTTGGCCTCGAATTTATGGTACGCTAATGAAGCTACCATAACTGCATTGTCAGTGCAATATTGTTTTGGTGCAATGAGCAGTTTTTTTGGCGGCTCAGCCGAGTTACACATCTGTTGTAAGGTGGTTCGCAGTTCATTGTTGGCTGCCACTCCACCGCCGAGCAGGATGGTCTTGGCGCCGATCCTTTCAGCAGCACGCTGTGTCTTCCGCACAAGGACATCAATCACCGCCGCCTGAAATGATGCTGCGATGTCCGCAATTTCCTCCTTGCTCATCGAGTCGACCTTGTTTTCGCCCTTCATATCCTGGCCGCAGCAATAATACAGTACCGCCGTCTTGATACCGCTGAAAGAGAAATCCAGAGAGTCCCGACCGAGCATTGAGCGAGGGAAGTCAATTGCCTTTGGGTCTCCGTTTTTCGCTGCTTTTTCAATGCTGGGCCCACCAGGGTAGGGCAGTCTTAGGATGTTTGCGACCTTGTCGAACGCCTCGCCCGCGGCATCGTCTATAGTGGATCCGAGCAGCTCAAGCTCCAAAGGCGACTCGCAATTGTAGAGGCAGGTATGTCCCCCCGATACGATAAGAGCGACAGCAGGGAGCTGCAAATTCTCTTCCGTCAGCATTGCTGACTGCAAGTGGGCGTGCAAATGATTGATTGCAATCAAGGGCTTATCCCATGCGAAACTGAGAGTCTTAGCTGCAGTGACACCGACCACGAGGGCAATAGTCAAGCCCGGCTGATTCGCAACCGCGATGGCGTCAATATCATCTTTACCAACTTTGGCCTGCTCCATCGCTTCGGCTATAACCGGATATATTTTTTCGATATGCGCTCGCGAGGCGATCTCAGGGACAACGCCGCCGTATTTCTCATGCAGCTTCGTTTGCGAGGCTATTACGGAGGATCCAACGATTCGACCATCGGCCACAACCGCCGCTGCTGTTTCATCGCAACTGGTCTCAATGCCAAGGATATTTACAGATTTGCCTTGCATGGCCAAGGATATTAACCGCTTGAGGGATTTCTGTCAATCTTGAAGAAAAGGCCGTGACACTGCGGAGTTATCGTACCGACTGCGTTCTCAATCGTTCCAGAACTCTCTTCTTGCGCTCTTCAAAGCTCTCTCTGAATTCGTCCCCAAAGTCATCATTTCTGAGGGGCCGCCCGGGGTGACTCTCATATATGACTCGAATGATCCCCGTTGTCATGTCCCGCACATTCTTGTTAGGACTTCTTAGCAGGTCCCTGATGGCTCTGAGCCCTTCATCGGTCTTTGCTAAGGGGACGTTGCTATCCGGGTCTTCCAGGAGAGTCTTAATAGCCTTGACCCCTTCTTCAGTCCGAGACCTGGCGATTTCAGCAATCATGGGCGTTTGCCTGGGGTCGTTGCAGTCCATCGCAATTGGAACCAGTTTGGCTGTGTACTTGTCATCCGAATGTTTTGGATAAACCGGGTGGCGTCTATAAGCGTATCGGATGGCATCACTTGCTGTCCTACGAATTCCTTTGTCTGGATCACCCAATAAGGCTCTCAGTGCCTCCACACCTTCATTTGTACGGTTGTGAGCGATCGCATAAATCGCTCGCTCGCGCGCAAGTTGATAGGACCCTTCGTTCAGCTCCGCTTGGTTGGCATTCGTAGCAACCGCAATCAACGCAGCCATGTGATCGTCGTCGGGATGTTCTTGCGCAGCGATAGTAGCCCAGCCCAAAATATCGACATCATCTGACGCCAGGGATACAGTTATGATCTCTTTGAATTCGCTTTCGCTGCAATCGAAGGCCTCCAATACACCTTGCATACCGGCAGCTAAGCCGCGCTTTTGTGCCATGTGGAGGACATGTTCTTTGATTTTCCGATCGCGCGGCAAATAACAGACAAAGGCTTCGGATTCCCAAAAGCCTCTGCCTTTTTCATACATCGAATCGATCAAAGTCGGTACTATTCTCCGGTCACAAGTGAACATCAACTTCTTTATGACCCGATCTTTCTCATAGCGGTCTTCAGTTGATTTCAACTCGCTCACAAGGCTTTTGATATACTTGCCCATTTGCCGATAGCTGCGAGGTTTGACGATGATCTCAATGGGCTCCGAATTCACTTGGACTTCCTTCATTCGCACTATGTCTTCCACCTGCTTTGCATCAGGATCTCTGACGTAATAACAGTAGGTGGCCGTCACAGTATAACGGCCTGGATTTTTGATCAAAGCCCACCGGTTCAAAGCTATCGTTTTGTTGAACGATTCACCACGTTTGATTTGTCCTTGTCCAGATAACCCACCGCCAAGTCCCTCTTCATAGTTCTCTCTTGGATCAGCGACTGTTGTACCATCTTCACGTTTTGCGACCAAGCTGTATTCCCACATCCGCCCACTGCGATCGCCCTCCCTCATCTCATAGCAATACGTGGCCTCGCCCTTATTCGTTATCGTGAATACAATCGGAATCTCATCCCCTCGTTTCAGGTCTTTCTTTGGGCAGTGAATACTCAATGCCAGGTCATATTCGGCGATTTCACTTAGTCGGCTGGCCAGTAGCTGGTCTGCGAGGCTCAGAGCCAACATGAATAGGCACGATTGAGCCGCAATACGGTTCGTCATTATTTATCCCGCCTAATTATTGTCTCGCACATCCTTTGATTGGTTGTCGTTAGCCTATGATAAACTACTGCTTATCCAACGTGAAATCTTACATGGCTTTTGAGCTTTTCACAAGCAGCAGTAGTTATCTATGTAAGTTGGCATGTTAGCCAAAAAGTGCCGGCGTGTCAATCTTGACATATCAGTTTGCGCCGATCCATTTACGTTTGGAGTCGCCGTTTTTGTGTACTGTTTGACAGGTTCTATAGAAAAAAATCGTTTTTTTTCAGCAACACTGCCGTCCAGGTACTATAATCATAAACGTGTACACTGCATCACAATATTGTGCGTGTTTGGGAGGTTTGAAAAATGAAAGAGATGCTCCTTCAAAGTCTCGCTGCCTTGCTGGTTTCGACACTGGTAGAAGTCCAGCTCAACGAAACTGAAAAAACAACCGCGTCACCTGATGCTTCTGCGTCAATCGAGTTTTTTGATGAAAATCGGCCGCTTCCTCGTGAGCTGGAAATGAGTACCGCCGATGGCTTTACCCTGGCCGCCGTCGGTGATTGCATTGTCTCGCGTCCTTTGTTACAGTTACGAGATCCCAACTTCAGAGCTGTTGTCAAAATACTTCAGGATGCCGATGTAACGTTCGGCAACCTCGAGACCAGCATTATCGATATCCGTGGGTTCAAAGGCTATCCTCAGGCTGAAACTGACGGGTGGTGGCTCATCAGCTCGCCGGAGACCGCAAAAGACCTTAAGGCAATGGGTTTTGATCTTTTATCCAGAGCAAACAATCACACGATCGACTGGAGCATTGAGGGCATGCGCCAGACAACTGACTGGCTGGACCAGGCTGGGTTGGTGCACGCCGGCTCCGGCGAGCATAGAGCGGATGCTCGAGCAGCTCGCTATCTGGAGACCGGGCACGGCAGAGTTGCTCTGGTCTCAGTGACTTCAAGCTTCAGGTCTATGGCTCCAGCTATGCCACCGTTCCGGCAGGCACCGGGACGGCCAGGCCTAAATACGATCAAAACGAAACACTATACAATTGTCACTGCTGAGGTAATGAGAGCATTATGCAAAGCTCGTGATCTTATGACGGCGCAGCATGAAAATCTCAAAGCAGGGGCAGAAAAAACAGTAGAGCCGACAACTCGTGAGTTGCGGTACGAATTGCCGAAAACATTTACGTTTGCCGGCGCCCGGTGTTTGTTGGGTGAACATCCCGGACACACCTACACAATGGATCCCATTGACCTGCGAGAAAACGTAAGAAGCATTCGTCAGGGAAAGCAGCATTCGGATTTTCTTATCGTCTCTCTTCACTCACATCAATCTGGTATGGATCCTAATACGCCGGCAGACTTCCAGCAAAAGCTCGCTCATGCAGCAATTGATGCAGGGGCCGACGCATTTATCGGGCACGGTACGCATCGGCTTATGCCCATCGAAATATACAAAAGCAAACCGGTCTTTTACAGCTTGGGAAATTTCTTCTGGAGTGATATACATGAGCCGGTTGCAGCCGACTGTTATGAGAAATACAATGAGTATCTTACTACTGCATTCGGCGATCCGGATAAGGCTACTGATGCCGACCTCAATGCCATCTTGTCTGCAGAAGGCTACAGCAGCGATACTGAGGAAAACCTCGCGTTCCTAAGTATCATCGCTGTCAGCAAATACGAGAAGAGCCGTGTTTCCGAAATCCGGCTGTATCCTGTCGACTTGGGCTACGGCATGCGCCTGACCCAAAGCGGCATTCCGCGCACTGCCTCGCCGACTGTCGGCCGCAATATCCTCGAACGCTTACAGCACATATCTCAGCTTTATGGAACGGAAATCGTTATCGAGGATAACGTCGGCGTCATTCGCTTCGAAGACCTGCCCGACAAGAAAGATTCAGGCGAATGAACCCCCAGACCAGCAAGTGATGATTAGCTTCTTGTCTGAATTGTGCCATGTCGGGCACTCACTGACAGCCGATCGGACGGTGAGGTACAGGAAAACACGTCAGTAGTGACTGTCACGAGACTTTCTTATCGCCGATTTCGAAAGCAATAGTATTTGTTTGGAGATGCTCTTGCACACGTGTACCAACGAGAACCTTAGTGGAATTAGTTCAGGTAGTTCAAAATCTGTGCATATATCCTGGCCAACATCATCACCAAGGATTTCTATCTCTTTAATGTTGGAGCAGCCCAATCCTATCTGTCTCGCTGTTCTGACAATTGGCAGCTCATCCAGCTTGATATTGACCAGGTTACAGCAAATGGTCTCGCACGCCATTGGTTCTGTGCCTCCGATTATCCAGCCGAGCGGTCTGGGTCTGCCGTTAATCGGGCCGGGGCCATCCATAGCAGTGACACCATCGATGATAGTCAAAGCCGGCTTGAGGAATCTGTATATGTCGATCAGAAATTCGCAATAGGCCTCGAACGTTCCACCTTTTCTGAAATGCCACAGTGCCTTTCGCTTGCCGCTGACACAGCCGAACATGTTCTTTATGGCGAATGTCGCGACCAATTGCTGATGCGTTTTGAACTTGGCTAAATTTATAATGACATCGGCGTCGAGCGCGACCGAACTTATTCCTACCTTGGTCCCTTTTGAGCCGATCCGACACTTTTTCGGCTTATCAAGCTGTCTTATGGCCACCGACAATCGCTTCAGCGGCTCCTCCAACTTTAGTGCCTTGGCGCACGCAAACACATCGGCCCAGGCCGGTGAATCGCCGACAAATGGCTTTGCGCCAAAGTCTTTCAATAGCCGGGCGGTTTCGATGATTATCGCCGGGTCGGTCTGAGTGGCGTGACGGCGTGATTTCGGAGCGATGAAGTTCGGCTTGAGCAAAACAGTGTCACCTCGGCTTACGAACTTGTCCAGTCCGCCGAGAAGTCTAAAGTGTCTTTCTATTGCCTCGGCGATTTTAGGCCGGCTGTAATCATCGCATCGCGTTAGTGTCACCGTTGCAGTGGCCATGCCGGGCTTAATAATTTATCTTAGTGCAAAGTAACATGAATATTCTCACGGCCGGTTTCGGCTCCGGTGGCTTACGTTCAGTTGCGCTGAAAAACAAGCTCTCTTCGGCCTTACCGAAAAACAGTCCCCCCAGTGTTGTTTGGGTGCTGACGTATTTTTTGGGCCCCAGAACAACGAAATCCCCGGGGCCCATCTTCAAGCCGAAGGCTGCACACGGGAAAAGGAACTCGCGCCGTTTCGCACGAGCACTCAATTGTGGGATTGCACTTTCCGCCGGCACCAAAAAAGCCGGGTACGCAATAAGTGTACATACATCTCTTGACCCACGGATTTTCTCAGCCTTCATCCTGAGCGCAATAACACCCGGCCCAACAGTCGCCGCTTCTTTTGACCCGTTGACGGTCGTGTAGAAAACAGTTTGTTCCTTGTTTAGTCCTCGGACGACAAGGTCGTTATCCTCGCCGTCTGACAGCAACAGTGAAACTGTCACTATCTTTTGACCGTTTGCAGTGTGGAGCATATTTTGGATTCTGTTCCACATCTGCACTCGCCCGAACCCAATTGCGAATGAGTTGGCGCGGAAGGCATCATAGTTGTTGAACCGCAATGGCCCGGTATACAGCGTATGCCAGACCTCATCTAACGCATCAATCTTCTCAGCCGGTATTTCAAAAATATGGACGCCGAAGTTTATTGTCTTCAGCATCTGGGCCATTGACCGTTTGCCATGACGGGAAGGTGCTATATCCCCGACCTTGACTTGCTCCCACAAAGGCTTGGTTTTCTCAGGCTTGTTGCAACCCACCAGGCTCAAGCCCAAGCAGCCCACAAACGCAATGTGCAAGCCACGAGTCATTTCGATAGCGTAGCACTTGCGCCGGCAGCCGTCAATATCTGGACAAGCCAATCGGCCATCGCAGCCATGAATCTCACAAAGTCAGAAACCTCCACTCCACTGAATCTCCCCCAGATAATCAATAATGATTCATCAATAATCAGTTGGCTACAGTGCGATAAATCCCAGCCGCAAGGTGCTTGCATTTTTTCTTTTTGGCTCCGGCCCAAGGCCGCGATGGGTTAATCCGTGGCCATATTCCTCCGCGCAATCTACGTCAATCTGTGGTTAAATTATCTTGAATGTCTCTGCGTTCTCAGTGCTCTCTGTGGTCCGCTTTGGATTTTGAATTTGGAAGATTTGAATTTGTCCGTTCTCCGTAGTATTACTACGAA
>DAOWID010000241.1 GCA_030641115.1 Planctomycetota bacterium
CGGCGTATAAGTTGCGTTGCTGGGGTCATTGCGAGGAGTTTTGCGACGAAGCAATCTAAAATGTAACGATTGAGATTGCCACGGTCCACCTGCGGCGGACCTCGCAATGACATAAAACGGCACATTTGCCCCGTGAACGGTTACGAAAAAAAACAGGATCGCTCAAGACAGTTCCAAAGTACCACCGCGTGTAACAATCTCCATCCCCACTCGCAGCCAATTTTACCTTGACATCCTTCTGTCGATCAGATAAAATGTTTCATGTTCAAGGAAGGATGGTGAGGAGGCACTTTTTGTTTCCCGCCAAGCTGTCCGTCCGAAAGAATTTGCCTTTCGGACCGGTTTATAGTCTGTCCACGTAGGTAGAGGTATCAGATGAAACGCACAGTGCTGGCAATTTTACTGGCTTGCGTGTTGACAGCAGCTTCGACCCGCGTATTTGCTGACGGTTCGCTGCTCAATCTCGGACCCGAGGAGCTTGTCCAAACCGGAGGTGTTGACATTGATGTCGGCACGTACTCCGTACCGTCCTTCGATTACTGGGACAGTGACGACCACAAGGATCTCATTGTCGGGGCCGGCAATGGAAAGGTCCGCGTCTATCTTAATGTGGGAACCGAATCCGATCCGCAATTCTCAGATTACTTCTACGCCCAATCCAACGGCTCTGATCTTTATTGTCCTCCCTCGGGCTGTCTGGGCTGCTTCCCCCGTCTCGTCTACTGGGATGCAGACGACCGCAAAGACCTGCTTGTCGGCCTAGCCGATGGAACCGTCAAAATCTTCCTGAATATCGGCACCGAGGAGAATCCAACCTTCGATGCCGGAGCAAACATTCGCGTCGGTGACCTTGGCGTCTGGAACCTTGACGTCGGCACCAGAGCTACGCCTACGTTCGTAGACTGGAACAGCGACGGCATGACAGACCTCGTCATTGGCGCACTCGACGGCAAGATACACATTTATCTCAACGATGGCGACGGAATCCCGCCCAGCTTTTACTACTCGCCGCTTGCTGGAGACTTCGCTCAGCAAGACGATTGGGACCTGATCGTGCCAAGCAGCCGTTCAAGTCCTGTGATTCTCGATGTCGACGGCGACGGCAAGAAAGACCTGCTTACCGGTAATACCAACGGCCAGCTCCTCTTCTACAGCAATATGGGCACAGATGAAGCACCAATCTTCTCCGGCTACTCGCTTGTCGAGTCCAACGGCGTTCCGATTGACCTGGTCGGCTCACCTCGCTCCAGGCCGTTTGTTTGCTACTGGACCGAAGACGCCTATCCCGATGTACTGATCGGGGCCAGCGATGGAAAGGTGCATCTATATCGCGGGATTCCCACGCCCGGCGACATGGATGGTGACGGAGATGTGGACCTCGCAGATTTCAGCGTCTTTGCCGCTTGCTGGAATCAGGCTGACGGTGCGCAATGCGACGACGCCGACTTCACAGGCGACGGCCAAGTAAACGCCGATGACCTGCACCAGTTCGCCGCCAACTGGCTGACAGGCATCCAATAGTCCTAATTCAAGACTTATACCTGCTAATCGGCGAATCTCGTACTCAGTATGTGTTGCGGAAAGCCGAAATTGGCAATGTCACCCCTGCGAAAGCAGGGGTCCACACCGAAGAAGCTGGATTCCTGCTTTCGCAGGAATGACAAATGCTGGTTCCGCGACAGGGACTATTTAGCCTTGGGTTTCACCCAGGGTCTTGCTCATATTTGTCCCGCCAATTTCTCGTGCTTCGCAGCGAAGTGCCGCTTCGCACAGTAGCAATTGGCGGGTCCTACATGCTACGGCTTTACCACCTGGTCATAGATACGAACATCATCAATCAGGCCGTACCAAAAACTACCTGTAATCCTTTTCTAATCGCACTTTTCGCAACGGTTATTTTTCTCGCCATTTCGGCTGAAAGCTTTCTTGTTCTGCCACGGAATTCAGCCGATATTAATAATCGCGCGATACCTAACGCTTGATCTGCAACCATGTGCAAAACGTTTTGGGCCAGGGATATATGGTCCGAGGGCCATAGACTCCTGGGTGAATCGCACATTTGGTAAAAAGCCTCGTAAACAGGAAGGAGATGCATAATGCTTTGTGAGGTGAAATGCTCAGGAAATCAGTTTGACCACCAACCTTTTCCCCAGTCAGGGCAGTTAGCTCCCAATATGAACTTAGCGCTCAACACATTGCGTAAACAAGTTGCTGGTCAAGACCAACACGTTGTCTATTGTTACATTACCACGAGCATGAAGTATCGTGATGGACAATTTGTGCAGAAAGGATGCGGCCCAAACTTTCAGGGCGGTTTGATGACACTTTGCACCTGCAAGCACAGAATGCGCACCTCTATGAATGCCCGTGATTGGAAGGGAAAGTGGGTTGCGGGATTTACAAGTGTCATGGAATATCAAAGGAAAAATTTCCTCATTTACTTGATGCAAGTCTCGGATGCTTTTAAGTCGCATTACGACCTTTGGTTTAGCAAGTCCATTCCACTAGCGACAAAACGAGCGAAAGCGGCTCGCTTAGACGTGTTTGGAGATATTTACCAGCCTCAGAATAGGAGCGCGAGCCCATTTAAGCCTAAAGACTACGTTAAACCTGTCAGCAATCACGTTCATGCTAAATGTTCTAAAGGCTGGCATAAAGATATAGATTACAAGGCCGGTCACAGTGATCGTCCTGCGGCTTTACTCGTGGGCGACCCAGAGCGCAGCTTCTTATGGGTTCACCCCAAGAGCCGCTTATCATCCGACCGCGCAAATCTCCCTCGCAACTGTAAAAAATATGTGCTGCGTGAGTTACTGAACCAACTGGAAGAAGTTTGAATTTTATGAAAGTAGCAATCTTAAGAGTTGGGATAGACACTAACTCTGGAGGTATTCACGCAAATCGGGCAAATCGGGGGACAGCATACCTATTTTGGCTCGAGGCCAGAGGAATGGACGGGGCAAGCCTCCATCTTACATGTACTCTTCGCGGCGCGCCGGCGCAAAGGTCACTTGCCACGGCTCATTGGCGGTGAAGGTATTTACAGAGAAGCTCTCTGCTCCCAAGAGGCTTCTTTTTAGTGCGCCGAATATGCCCCTTTGGCAGTGGTTCGCATCTGGATGCCGCTGGACATCCGGACCGCGCATATTTTTTGTTAGCCATGCCCTGCCTTTTTGTTTATAATGAGACCTCCATTTGGCATCCGAGGCTCTACACCAGTTCGCTGAAGCCTCAGGATAGAGCCTAAGCATGGAAGATTCTGACTACCTGAACTTGAAGGAGCAAGCGATGTTTAAGTATCTACTGTCTTTTGCGGTGTTGGTTGTTTGCCTGGCTGGTCTTGCCTGCGGTGCAGAATTCAATGTTCGCGCTGTAAACATGCCGAACACCGAGCTGACAAACGACTTCTACATCGGCAACCGGCCGCCTTTGACACCCAGTCCCTTTATGAAGCTGCCGATAGGCGCCATAGAACCGCACGGCTGGGTCCGCAGGCAGCTCGAACTCCAGGCCGATGGCTTCCACGGAAATCTGACCGAGATCAGTCGCTTCTTGATAAAGGAAGGCAATGCGTGGCTTAGTCCGGCAGGTGAAGGCCAGCACGGCTGGGAGGAGCCTGTTTACTGGCTCAAGGGATTCAGCAACTGCGGCTACATCCTCCGCAACGAGCGCATGATAAGTGAATCCAAGATCTGGCTCGAGGCCGCGCTCCGAAGCCAGAAAGCCGATGGCTGGTTCGGCCCCGACAAGGGCAGAAAGGGTGCCGCAACCCGCCTTGAAGGCCGTGAAGACCTCTGGCCCAATATGATAATGCTGTTCTGCCTGCAGAACTACTACGAGTTCGCCGGCGATAAGCGGGTCATCGAGCTGATGACCAACTATATGAAGTATCTGGCGACCGTGCCCGAAGAGCGGTTATTAGTGGGCTATTGGCCCCGGATGCGGGGGGGCGATTTGCTTTACAGCGTATATTGGCTGTACAACCGGACCGGGGATGAATTTCTGCTGGACCTGGCAAAGAAAGTCCATCGTCGCACCGCCGAATGGGAGAAGGATGTAATCAACTGGCACAACGTGAATATGTCGCAGGGCTTCGGCCAGCCGGCCA
>DAOWID010000196.1 GCA_030641115.1 Planctomycetota bacterium
AATTTTGCAGAAGCCTTTATGTACAATACGAGATAGGAAGATATGTTTATCGACGAAGCAAAAATCTGGGTCAGGGCGGGAGACGGCGGAAACGGCTGTGTTAGCTTCCGGCGTGAAAAGTACGTCCCCAAGGGCGGACCTGACGGCGGTGACGGCGGAAGAGGAGGCCATATCTACTTTGAGGCTGTTGAAGATCTCGACACCCTGATAGACTTTGCCGGCAAGCACCACTGGCACGCTGAGAATGGCCGACCCGGCTCAAGCAACAATAAGCACGGAGCGAGCGGCCAGGACCTGACTATCTCTGTCCCACCAGGGACACTAATCTACGATATCGATCTGGAGTTAGTGCTCAAAGACCTCAACGAGGTGGGATTGAAGGTATGCGTCTGCCGCGGCGGAAGAGGCGGAAAAGGCAATAAAGCCTTCGCAACTGCAACGAATCAAGCGCCAAGACATGCCGAGCCCGGCAAGAAGGGCCAGGAAAGAAATATAAGGCTCGAACTGAAGCTCATCGCCGATGTCGGCCTGGTCGGTATGCCAAACGCCGGCAAGAGCACGTTGATCTCGCGCTGCTCGGCTGCAAGGCCAAAAATCGCCGATTATCCGTTCACGACGATCGAGCCTGTGCTCGGCATCGTCGAATTGAGCGACTTCCGCCGGTTCGTTATGGCCGACATCCCCGGCCTTATCGAAGGAGCCCACGCCGGAGCAGGACTCGGCCACGAATTCCTGAGACATATAGAGAGGACGACTATCCTGGTTCACATCCTTGACATAATACCGACAGACGGGTCTGACCCCGCAGGAAATTACAAAGCCATCCGCAGCGAATTGGGGCAATACAGCAAAGTCCTGGCGCAAAAGCAGGAAGTTGTCGTCGCCAACAAAATAGACCTCGACCCGGACGGGAAAAGAGTAAAAGACCTGAGAAAAAAGCTGAACAAAGAGGTTCACACAATCTCAGCGGTCACCGGAGAGGGAATCAAAGAACTGAGCGAATTTCTGTGGCAAAAGGTCAAAGAAACAAAAGCAGATTCTCACTCTGAAGAAAAGAAAGGGTAAACCTGAGTGAGCTTGATCTCGTGGTTTCGCAGATTACTGTTCGTAAATTCTGATGGTGTGCGCAGACAGCCTACTCGAACCTAATTGTCTTCTTCTCGTCTTTGGCCAGCTTGACGTCTTCCAAAAGCGTAATAGTCTTAATCCACTCGGTTCTGTCAAGCGAGGTGTAGATCCTAACTACGAAATCGTAGGTTCCCGGAAATAACTTTCTCGTATAGGATTCTTCCGGCTGGATAGATGTTTTCCAACATAGAGGATATCCTTTATTGCCCGCCTCGGCGCTAACGGTAACAAGGTATTCCTTAAACAGTTGGGGTCGTATCTCAGGCTCAACCTGGCTCTCTACGTGTTCCTTCAAGTACTCTCTGCTGAAACTGACAGTAACCACAGCGGGATTTAGAATTTTATCGTGCCGAATACCAACGCAAGCAATTTCCAGCTTTGTCAAAGTCTATGTGGAATCCCCGGACGGCGCTTTTATCCTTATTGAAGAGTGTGAAATCCCATCCTTCGCCTTTGTCTGTTTTATTCACGGAGTGTGGTTTACCGCAGATTTGCTCTACTGTTTCTCGGGTCAAAATGCCTTCTTGTTTGACTTTGCTAAGTATCTGACGTATCCATATATACGAGTCATAGGTCAGTCCGACCAGAGCACCTTCTATCACTCCCTCCTCAAGGGCGAACAATTCTTCCATTGAACCATCTTTTTTAATCAACCATGCAGAACGCCTAAAACCGATGCCAAAGGCCTGGGCTAAACTGTTTTCCCTTTTCTTACCAGGCTCATGCAATTGGAGCCATTTTATGCCTTTGTTCCGACAATAATCTTTGACAGTTTCCGCCTTTGCATCCAGCGCAACGCCAACCATCAAAAAATCTGCATGGTCGCGGAATCTTTCGTAAATATCCTTTGAATGAGAAACCCACGATGTGCCGATTGTTCGTTTGTCCCACAAAATGATCAGGATAACCTTTCCACGATGGTCGGCAAGTGACCACGGTTGGCCGTCAATGGTTTGGGTAACAACGCTAAATGCCTCTGATTCGTTTAGTGAACCTGGAAAAACCTGTTTTCCCCCCGGGTCTTTCAGAAACATATAGGCCAGATTTATTTTCTTGTCAGAGAAGTTTTTTATTTTTGATGAGAAAGCTTCCGGGTCAAAGAAAATCTCCTGTTGCTGTTTGGAGTATGTTAAGAGAACGTCCGCACATTCACCGTCTCTTGGATCCCACATTCGGATCCGGACGGGAAGCTTGCTTTCTCGCAAGGCCCATATCCGAAACCATTGAGAGGATTTTTCGGACTCGACGTCAAAAACAACGAGGTCCTCTGAAATAACAGCATCGGTGTTTACAAGAGGAGTAACATCTACCAGTTCACCGCCGGAAATACCACGTATAACGGTCTCAAGGGAAAAACTTTCCGCATCTCCCATCAAATGCACCAGCGTGACAGCTCTTTGGTCCGGCTCAATTTCACTTCTAGTCTCGAGGTCAAAAGCTTTGGTCACCTTACCCTTTTTGGAAAAAACTACCTGGTTGTCATATCGCAATCTTGCAAATCCTTCCTGGTTCATCCATAACTCGACCTGTTCGGGCTGAGCTGTGGCATCCTGTTTGAAATAAATAGTAGCATTGAAAAAAGGTGCCGAACGAAAACGCTCAGCAACACTTGCCCATGCGACACTTTCAATTGAGCCGCTGAACTGATGTATGCCTATAAGTACTGCGATAATTATCACCACGGCTGCGGCAACTTTTGTTATTCTGCTGTTTAGGACTATTCTCCATGTATTGGGCTCGGCGGAAATCAATTTTGTCTCTGAAGATTTGCTGAACGCTGTCAGAGTATCACTAATGATCCTGTCATCGACTTTGGAATTGACCGTGACACGTGATTTGGCAAACAGTTTTCTCGTCTTTTCTGCTGAGCTCATTGTTCTATCTCACTATTTAAGATCGATCGCAATTTGCGAATTCCATACCTGTAACACCCCCTAACCGTGTTGACAGAGATCCCCAGTGATTTCGCGATAACCCTAAATCGCATTTCGCCGTGAATATGCAACACGATTACTTCTCTTTGCTCATGCGGCAGTTGGGCCAACGCCGAACTTAGCAGCCGTAACTCTTCGTTGCAGACAATGAGGCGACTCGGTTCGCTCAAATCCGAGGAGACCGAGCAAGCCCGCTCCGAAGTGAGCGCCTTGGCTTGCCTTCGCTTGGCCCGCATCTGATCACGAACGCGATTGGCAACGCATTTGGCCAAGTAAGCCTTCAGATTGCCGGCGAGCTTAAAGTTCGCAAAATTCTCGGCAAAGGCAACGAAGACATCATGAACAGCGTCTTCTGCAACATTCACATCGTGCGAAAGCGCAATAGCTAAGATCAGCAGACTATCTCTGTACTTTTCATAGATGCGGCGCAGAGTATCCCTGCTTTCTTGTTTGCACCTCATCACAAACAACCTATCGACCATCAAGACAACCTCATAGATGAGCGATGAACGTTCACCACTGATATAACGGTTCAGATGGCTGTTTGGGTATAAGAAAAATAGGATTCTTTGCAGTCTTAGCGGATTCTTGGCTGAAAAAACATGAAAAAGGCAAGAGCACATTTGCAGCCCAGCTCTGGCTGCCTATTGTCCCCCGAATTTGCTTTTCAAGGCTTCGAAAAAGCTCTGTCTTTGTGCATCCACTTTCTGGATTTCTTCTTCCACACGCTGGAGCCCTTCTTGGCGATTTGTTTCCTTGTATAGTACCTTCATCTCATCTAAGGATTTGCGTCGGATAGAGAACCCGAAACTCTGCGTGAACAGTATCGCTTCGGGGTCGCGATTGATCAGCCTTCCTAAGTTCAACGAGGCTTTCAAACACAACTCTGCTTTTTCATAGTCGCGGCTTGACCTGGCTGTTGCTGCCAGCTCCCAGACTTTCCTAACTAGTCCTTTGATCTGCTGCAATGTCTCGGAAATCTCATTCATAACTCGCTGCTGGTCTTCCAGCTTCAGTGCCACGTATCCCTTTTCGGTCAAACTGAACAGGTACGTCTTTTCAGAGAACGTAATAGGTTTTGCCCAGGCCACGCTCAATAAGGTCTCGACTGCTTCATCCTTTTCGTCCTGGGACCAAAGTAGAAGACTCTGTTCGATTTTCTCCGCCTCAGCGGTGGCTTCCGTCTGGACTGTAATCTCGTCCAGCCCCTTCTGGTGTGCAAGCGTGTATCCGTTTGGCACTTCCAGGCTGAACAGCTCTTCGTCCAGTTCGACGTCCAGGTTGAACCGGCTCATCACCATCGTCGTGGATTGTGAGCGGTCCTGTGGATTGTATATGGTCATCTCCACGCGAATCGGGCTGCCCGCCTCACTGTTTGCCCAGACAACAATGTCACATTCATAATCCTGGTCCTCCTGATGAAGCTGGAATCCGAGTGCAGGCTGTCCCTCAATTTCTTTTTCCCCGAGAGATTTCTCTGTTCCGTCCCGCAGGTTCCACAAATTCTTGACCGGACGCATAAATAAAGCGAAGGGACCAGCCGCATCAGGAACACTTTCAGCACTTGGAATCTCCGTCATTGCGGTCTTCTGGCCGTGAAAGAGAAGAAGATACTTCTTTGTGCCGATATCAGCAACTGTACTAACTCCTCCCATAATGTGCGGGGCGTCGATCCGAAGCTTGCCGGGCCGAAGCACCATGCCCTTAACCGTACCCGAGATTTGCCCCTCCGCAATGGTAGTCAAGTCAAAGGTGTAGCTGGAGTTTTGAATGTGCCGGAGCACTTCCCCGAAGGCAACACTTGTACTCATCCTTGATCCAGTGAAGTGTCTAATCCCCACTGCAATTATTCCGACAAGTATGATGCCGGCTGCAATCTTGATTGCTCTGCTGGTCATGATTCTGCCTCCTAATGATTGACTATCGCGCCGAGGCGGTCCAATGTGCTCGTATTCAGCTTCAGGCTCGGACACAGAGCTGATCAACTGGGCCCGCAGGCGCGCATGGTCCTTGTTGAATATCTGATACGCCTTTTCTAATTGTTTTTCCAAAGGTGTTTTCATCTGACATCCTGCTCTTTCTGAGCTAACAATAATGCCAATTGTTTTCTTGCTCGTTCAAGGACGCGGTAAAATCCAGACCTTGACAATCCCAATATCTTACAGGCATTGTCGGCTGAACTGCCCTGAAGATAGAACGTATGTAAGACAAGTCGCTCCTTTTCCGGCAGTTTCGCAATCTCCTGTCGAAGTCTCTCTATCTGGCCTTCATCTGAGTAATCTTCAATAGCCGACTTGGCGTCATTAAGCTGGGAATATTTCTCTTGCCTTCGTGACTTTTCGCGTTGCCATTCTTTGCAGCGAGTCCGGGCAATCGCGGCGACCCATCTTCCGAAAAGTTCCGGATCGCGCAGCCGGTCCAATTTCTCGTAAGCCCGCACAAAAGCATCCTGTGCAACGTCCTGGGCATCGGCAAGATTCCGCGTGCTGTCGTAACAGATAGCGCGAACCAACGGCGCGTAACGGTCATACAACTTCCCGTACGCCGTGTTCTGGCCTGCAAGCACGGCCCGGACCAGCATTTTATCACTTTGCCTCGTCAACTCGGGATCCTCAAGTCCTGACGCACTCTATAAACATAGTGACCCAAGAGGGCAATTTGTCTACTGGAATCTTGAATTTTTCCCAACCCCCATCTCACATTGTGTGGATTTTCTTGACAATCTGCGGTCGCGACAACAAACGCCACAGGGTGCCGTTGCGGCGTTGAGGGCGTAGTGTCAATCTGTATTCACGTATAGGGCGAAATACAAACCGCAAGCCACAGGCGCATGGGTTTCAGCACCGTATTTGTATCAGGGGGGCTGCCTATTGGAATCTTATGGAAGATTTTCGAGGTCGGCTAAGTCCTGATGTCTGCCTGATGCCTTTTTGTTGGTAACCAACCGCATATCCGCCGATTAGCAGATACTCAACCTGATGAGCGTTGAGTAGCTTCAAGAACTCTTTGAAGTCGGGTGGCAGATGGATCATAGCCATAGATGATTTGACGCATCAACTCAACGGCTTGCAGACGTTCGTAAGGGGTCCTGCAAAGCCAATACGATTTTTCATCTGATTGGTCAAAAAGTGATGCTACTGTAAAGGCAGTTCTTTGTATCTTTGGGAAACTGAGCATGTCCATACGACAACTATACCAGAAAAAGATAGCTGTGTAAACAAAACTTCTCCGCCCGTATATGTCTTATCTTGCCACACCGAACAAAAATCCACAGCCGCTTTCAGATTGACATCAGCAAAAGAATAAAGTAAAAAGGCACAAGGAAAAAAGTACGAGTAAGAAGGGATCGCTGATTGCGAACCGTAAATTGAGTCACGGATCACGAACGACGAGACACAAACAATGAATATAATCGCGGTAGATATCGGCAATACAAATATTGACATCGGCCTTTTTCTGGACGGCGAAGAGCAGTTTATCAAATCCATGCCGGGCCGGTCTCGGGCAAAATTGACGGATTGTCTCAAATCCGCCTGGCAAGAAATCCCCATCGCCGAAAGTTCGAAAGAACAGAAACGCGACGGGGTTATTGTTGTCAGCAGTGTAAAACCTGCCTGGACTAAAGTGGTCCAAGAAATTGCAAAGGACGAACTCGGCGAAAAGGTGCACATCATCGGCAGAGACATACCTCTGCCGATAACTTTGCGGGTGGATGAGCCGGACAATGTTGGAACCGACAGGGTTATCTCGGCAGCGGCAGCTTATGCGGTGGTCGAAGATGCCGTAGTGGTTGCAGATTTCGGGACCGCTGTCACTATCGACTTGGTTGACGAAAATGGCATTTTTCTCGGCGGCGTGATCTGCCCTGGTTTTCAAATCAGTGCACAGGCCCTTAAAGAGAATACCGCTCAACTGCCAAATATCAAAGTCACCAAGCCCAAAGGGCCTTATGGCAAAAACACGACGGAGGCTATAAATTGCGGGTTGTATTATTCCATCATCGGGGCACTGCAAGAGGTGGTCAGGCGCTATGCCGAGACAATCGGCAAGTGGCCTCAAACGGTGATTACGGGCGCGGCCGCCAAGGTGATAAGAGATGACTGCAATTTCATAGACTCCTATGTGCCCAACCTGGTCGTTAAAGGCATCGTTTTGGCCTACAAGAAATTCATTGAAGAGAAGGCTAAGCTTGTCTGACTCATGAGCACTCTGGCAGCAGTAATGACGGGCAAGGGCACCGGTGCAATTTCGACCATTCAAGTCTTCGGCGATACAGCCGAGGCCATCATAAAAGAAGTATTCAAACCGGTCGGCTCAAAAGCAGCAGAGTTTACGACCGGCAAGATTCTGCTCGGCACAATCAACGATGGCAGCGACACGATCGACCAAGTCACGATAGGCTGCGAGGGCCCTAATAGCTTCGCAATACACTGCCACGGCAACCCGCTCATCGTTGAGATGATAATGCAACTACTTCAGCGCTTAGGAGCCGAACTTGTAACCGCAGAGCAGCTATTGGCTAAGACGCTCACGGCACAAGGAGACCTTGATACAATCGCAGTTGAGGCCAGGCTGGCCCAGATTAAGGCCAAGACAATCCAGGGCACCAAGATAATCGCAAATCAAATTGATGGCGGTTTTGGCAAAAAGGCAAAAGAATGGTTGGAGAACATAAAAACGATATCTCTTGACGAGATCGTGACCGACGCCGAGTCGATTCTTAAGATCAGCCAGATGGCCAAACTTATTATCAGTGGTTGCAAAGTGGCGATAGTAGGTCCGCCGAACAGCGGCAAAAGCACGCTATTGAACTGTTTAGCTGGGCGACAAAAGGCAATTGTCACGGAGATTAAAGGCACAACCCGTGATTGGGTCTCGGCCCGATGCCAAATCGGCCCGCTTTCGGTGGAACTAATCGACACAGCAGGGTTGGATGAAAAACTTTTGACAAGGACAGGAGATTCAATCCAAAAAACCGCCCAAAAAAAACCCGCCGAGATTTTGGAGGATGCAGACTTGGTCCTACTCGTTCTGGATGACAGCCAAACAGCGGACCAACTTGACGACAGGCTCTTTGAAAAAATCCCTGGCAAACTTGTCCCTTCGACAAGCTCAGGGCAGGCTCTGAGCGAAATCGAAGGGAAAGTCCTGACACTCTTAAATAAATCCGATTTGCCAGCCAAGTTCGATACTGCCATGTTGCCCGATACTCTGGGCAATATCGTGCAAATAAGCGCCAAATTCGGGACAGGAATCGAAAATCTAACTGAAAAAATCCGAGAGATTTGTGGCGTTGCCGACTTCGATTTACAGCAGCCGGTTTGCTTTACCAGCCGACAGGAAAACCTGCTGAAGCAATTGAAAAAGACAAAATCCAAACAGCAGGCGGTTTCAATCATAACGGACTTGTTAAACAGCTAAGTGTACGGTGAGCTGTGCCCACGAAAATAAGTGGCTGGGGAAAAATAAATCGTGGGCATATCCTGTCCTACATGCTAAAATGGTGTTATCTGTTCGACATAATATGAGAAAAGAATATGATTTTAGTAAAGGCGTTAGAGGCAAATATGCCAAAAAGTATAAAGGAGCAACTAATATCGTTTTGCTGGACCCGGACGTAGCCAGGGTATCTAAAACACAACGTTGTCCCTGTTTGTTTATTGATGGAGGTTAAGCTATGTCAAAGGCATTAACAAAAAAGCCACGGATTATTATTGACGGAGGCAAGCCCACTGCAGTAATCTTAAGTATCCACGATTATGAGGAGTTGCTGCAGCGCGTTGAGGACGTGGAGGACTTGGCAGAATTAAAGCGGCTGCGGAGAACAAATCTTAAATTTAGACCGTTTGAAGAATTTCTCAAAGATAGGTGATTATCGTGTAATTTATGAAATCAACGACCGGCAAAAAGCAGTATATATCTTTAGAGTCAAACACCGCAGAGAAGTATATCGATAGACGAGCTTACGCTATCACGAAAAAGGGAATATGATTTTAGCAAAGGTGTCAGAGGGAAATATGCCAAAAAGTATAAAACAGGAACTAATATCGTTCTGCTGGACCCAGACATGGCCAAGGTATTCAAGACGCCAACATCCGTGAATTAGGCGTTAAGGTCTTTGGCCCAAATTATCAAAGCTCAAAAGCAAAAGACATAACGCCAATATCCGCACCAACAGAAGTCTATACGAGGAAAGCTTAATTTATTCACCGATTTTTGCAAGTATTTGGAGCAGTTATAAATGCGAAAAGAATTTGCATTAATTGTAAGATTATAGTACATTTAGTCACAGGTACTGTGGTTTTTGTGGAGCAGCAAGGAAAAAGAAGAATACGCGATGAAGACAATTCTCTTTTCACAACATGCGTTGGATCAACTGCGCGACCGTGGGGCATCAAAACAAGAGGTGAAGTTAGCGATACAGGCTGGAGAAGAAGTCCCAGCTAAAAAAGCACGAAGGGCGTTTAGAAAAAATTTCCATTTTGGCTCCAAATGGAAAGGTAAACAGTATGAAGTAAAGCAGGTGATGCCGATTGTAGTGGAGGAAGCTGAAGAAATAGTTGTTGTTACAGTGTATGTATTTTATTTTGGAGGTTAAATTTATGAAGATTAAATATGACCCTAAGGTTGATGCGGCATATATTTCTTTTAAGAACAGGGGCGTTGAAGTAACCACGATGCGAATTACTGAAGACATTGCTGTTGATTTTGGGCCGGGGGAAGAAATCGTGGGCATAGAGGTTTTAGACGCATCTAAACACCTGGAGCTTAGCCCTGAGCACCCCAGGATCGAACTTGAAAACCTGGCATGCAGCTAAGTAAGATTTATAGGCCGCAGAGTGTAAAGGGCGGAGTAAAATCGCGGCACCCCTGACGTACTTACCGCATCCCGCAGGGGGCGTCAATTCTTTTTATTCACTTTTTCAGCAGACTATTGAACCTTGCCGATATGCCCTCATGCTCTGCAATCTTGGCAAATTCTGAAAGCCATTTCCTGATATATTCTAAATCAATTGTATCTCTATTCTTAGCCAAGATGCTCTTTACGTCCTCTTCGTCAATGGCTCTACCCGCGACCATCTTGTGAATAATAACATCTTCACAGGATGCAAATTTCACGGGATAATCATCGATTAACACTTGCTTTGCATTCTTAATCGCTTGCGCTTCGTATGGGGTAAACGAAAAGATGAAATCTACTCGTACTTTCGAATCCGGCTGCTCAGTCGGAAGCACCTTTGTATTTTGTGCGAAATCTTGCGGTTTCTCAGCGAGGGACCTCAACTTTAGCTTCCTGCATAGCCCTTCAATCAACGCAAACTTGTCTGTGTCTACACCAAGGGTGATATCGATGTCTCGTGTCAATCTTGGCCTGCCATATACTAAGACAGCTTGGCCGCCGATAATCATATAGGGGATCTCTTGCAGGTCTAAATGCTGGGCCGTCTTTTTGATTAGCTTTTCTATCATAAACCAACTCTGTTGATCGCTTTGGCGATTCTTATGTCCACCTCCAAGCCGTCCAGGATATTCTCGGAATTGATCGCCCCTAAAGATACAGCTTCTTTGTGGAGCATCTCATAAATGGCCAGGGCTTCTTTGTAAGAAAGATTTTCCTCTGCATCTAACTTGCGATAGAACTCATCCAATTTATGTCTGTTTTGTATCATCGTCTATTCAATGCTCGCAAATACCAAAGCCAAACCACCTCGTCGCGAACATGGCGAACCCAGGGTTCATTCTAATTGGCTGTGGCGGCCCTACGAGCCTAAGCATGATCTTTTAACATTTTGACGATATGCTTGGCAAGAATGTCTTTTATCTCTCTATGCCTTGGAATTGGTTGTGAAACCTTTGTCCTTGGATTATGATACCAGTCGTGCCTACCACCATGCCTGATGAGCACACAACCTGTGTCTGCCAACTTCTTTACTAAGTCGCTTCTTTTCACGATATTTCCAGCACAGCAACCTTACGAACGCATGGGATAGTACCACTGGTCAATTCATAATATATATCTTTTAAGTTCTCTTTTAATTGCTCAATTGTTTCACCCTGTGTCATATAATCTGGATATTCCTCCAGATATCCAATCCACATATTATCTTCTTGCCAGTATACATATTTTTTTGCTTCCATTATCCTATCCTTTTTTTTGGGGGTAACGTTCTTCCTTTGTAATAGCTGTTCAATCTGTACAAAATTGTACATTAAAGGAGAATGTTCGTCAAGATAAATGTGGCCAAGAAGCCCCTCCCAACCGAAATTTCAGACTCAAAGGTCGGTTTGGCTTGTTAAATAGTCGCTTGAGTGTATAATCTCCACCATGGCCGCAATAAGTGAAAAACTTACGCCGGCGATGAAGCAGTTTCATCAGTTTAAGCAAAAACACCCCGATTGTGTACTGTTCTTTCGCATGGGCGATTTTTACGAGACGTTCTATGACGACGCAAAAATCTGCTCGAAGGTTCTCGGCTTGACGCTAACCAGCCGAAGCAAAGGTGACAATCCGATCCCATTGGCTGGCGTGCCATATCACGCTGTCGATGGGTATCTTAAGAAGATGTTGCAGGCCGGCTACAAGGTTGCGGTCTGCGAGCAGGTCGAGGACCCCAAAACTGCAAAGGGCGTTGTCAAGCGCGATGTCGTGCGGATTGTCACGCCAGGCACACTCACCGATGATATGTTGCTGGAGGCCAAGGAGGACAATTTCCTCTGTGCAGTTGGCTTGGGGACAAACGCGAACGCTGCGATTAGCTGGGTTGACATTTCAACAGGCCATTTTTTCATCCAGGAGCTGCCGGAGGAACACCTTCTCGATGAGCTGCTCAGGCTTAGTCCCGCTGAGTGTCTATTTGCCGACAGGCGCGGCGAACTATTCGAAGCGGAGACAAAAAAGCTCATCCGAGACGTCACCCAATTGGCTAAAGCCACCGTCACGGAACGGCCTGCGTGGTATTTCGATCCGTATCAGGCGAAACAACGACTGCTAAAGCACTTCGGCACCGCTACGCTCGAAGGGTTTGGCATCAGTGACGACGATGATAATCTCATCTCGCCTGCCGGTGCCATCATCGAATACCTCAATGAAACGCAAAAGACCACCGTGGGCCATATCCAGAATTTGAAGAAAATCAGTCGCCATAAATTTCTGCAAATCGACCCAAGCAGCCTGCGGAGCTTGGAAATCCTGCGAACTATTCGCACCGAAAGCAAGAAAGGTTCACTTCTGGATTGCCTCGATGAGACAATAACCGGGATGGGTGGCAGAATGTTCAGAAATTGGCTTTGCATGCCACTCTGCGAGTTGGGCGCCATTGAACTGCGGCAGGACGCTATCGAAGAATTAAGAGAGTCCGACAATAAGCTGAATAATATCCGGAAAGTCCTTTCAGATATAGCTGACACTGAAAGAATCGCAGCGCGAATAAGCACTTTCAGGGCGACGCCGAGGGATTTGGTGGCGCTTGCAGCCACACTGCGTAAAATACCACACGTGCGGGAAATCCTGCAGCAATTCGGCGCCGACTTGCTGGCGCGATTAGCCGGCCAATGCGACAGTATGGACGAATTGGCTGACCTGCTGGAAGCTGCGATTGAGCCGAATTGTCCCTCGCATCTTCGGGATGGCGGCGTGATAAGGGCTCGCTTTTCCGAGGAACTGGACCGGCTGCGCTCAATCTCAAGAGACGGGCAAAACTGGCTGCGGCAATATCAAAAAGAGCAGATCGAGCGAACCGGCATCAACAATTTGAAGATCGGCTACAACAGAGTATTCGGCTACTATATCGAAGTAAGTCACTCAGCGGCGGATAAAGTGCCGGTAGATTATGTCCGCAAGCAGACAATAAAAAATGCGGAGCGCTACATTACCGAGGAATTGAAAGAATACGAAACCCAGGCCCTCAGTGCCGAGGAAAAGGCCCTCGAATTGGAGCAGCAACTCTTCGACCAGCTCCGGCGTCAGACTGCGCAATACGTAAGTCGATTGCAAAAGCTTGCCGACACTATTGCCCGGTGTGACCGCCTTGCTGGGCTTGCGTATCTGGCCAAACGGCGGCATTATATCCGCCCCAAAGTGACCGATGGTGATGAGCTTACCATACATGAAGGCAAACATCCGGTCCTGGCTGAAACGCTGGGTCAAGAATTTGTCCCCAATGATGTCGAACTTGGCAGAAAGGCCGGTGACATCCTGGTCATTACGGGACCGAATATGAGCGGCAAAAGCACTTATATCCGCCAGGCCGCGCTTCTTGTCCTGATGGCACAGACCGGCTCATTCATTCCTGCTAAGGACGCGGAGCTTGGCCTGGTCGACAGAATCTTCACGCGTGTGGGCGCTTCTGACGAGCTGGTTCGAGGTCAGTCTACCTTTATGGTCGAAATGACGGAGACAGCCAACATCATCAATAACGCCACCGATATGTCCCTCGTCATTCTCGACGAGGTCGGTCGCGGGACAAGCACCTATGACGGCCTGGCCCTCACCTGGGCGATTACCGAACATATCGCAAACAAACTGAAATGCCGAACGCTTTTTGCCACGCACTATCACGAACTAACAGAGTTGGCTGAGTTGTTCACGAATGTGAAGAACTGCAATGTAGCCGTCCGCGAATGGATGGATGAAGTTGTCTTTTTGCACAAGATTCTGCCCGGCGGAACGGACAAGAGCTACGGCATCCACGTTGCCAAATTAGCCGGCGTGCCTAAGTCTATTGTGAAGCGAAGTGCGGAAATCCTCGAGGAATTAGAAGCCACTTTCGCCAGAGAAGCGACCGGCGACCGCCTTGCCCGGCATAAGACTAAGCAGCCGGACAAAGACCTACTGTTTGTGGAAAAACATAAATCCGTGCTGGAGAAGCTCACCTCGACCGATGTGAACAAGCTTACTCCCATAGAGGCAATCAATTTGCTGAGTCAAGTAAAGGACGAGATGAAAGACAGTTCGTAGCCGGATGACAAAAGGACGATCGAGACATAAGGAATTCATGGTTTGCATGCTTGTAATTTGCGAACCGTTTATCATATAATGCAATCACGTGGCGTGGAACAGTGATGACAAAATGATACAGGCTAACCTATGATTAGCGATGAGCTTACGCATAATATCAAGGAACGGCTGGTTGACGGCTTTCACCCAGACCGGATCATCCTTTTTGGTTCGCAGGCGAGGGATACAGCCGATGAGCGCAGCGACGTCGATATCCTGGTGGTATGTTCGTTCACAGGCAAGCGCCGCCATTTAATGCTCGAAATGGATAGAGCCTTACGGGGTTTGGGCTTAGCAAGAGATATAATGGTTCTCACGCCGGAAGAATTTGAGCTTGATCGACACATACCCGGAACAATCGCAAGACCTGCCTGGAAAGAAGGAAGAGTGCTCTATGAAAGTGCCCTATGAGCGAGTCTTACATAAGGTCAAACAATGGCTTATTCATGGCGATGAGGATCTACGTCTGGCAGTGCACGCTATGACCTTACAGGGTGAAGAGGAGCCGCCATACCGTTTAATCGCATATCATGCCCAGCAATGTGCAGAAAAGTATCTAAAAGCTTATCTCGTACACTGTGGAGTCGATTTCCCTTACACCCACAATATATCCATCCTTTTGGAATTGTGTAGTGAACACGCCGATTGGACCGCTGAACTGCAGGATGCAGAACTGTTGACTCTCTATTCTATCACAACGCGTTATCCAAGAGAGGATGAAGACGTTACAGAAGCCGAGGCAAGGCGAGCCGTTGACCTTGCCGACAAAGTACGGGAGCAGGTGCGAACAGCACTTAAACAACTTGGCGTAGATTTGCCATAGTAGTCCGAAAGCACAAATCTGTCGGCGAAAGACTCCGCTCCACAGATATTAGCAACTTAGCACGAATAAGAGCAATAAATCTGCTCAGACAAATAAAGAATGAAATCGCGGAGAATGAAAGGGAAGTGACATGAAAGCTGCTCTAAGATTACGAATGGTTGTTCTGTGTGGCCTTGTGTTGTTGCAACTCTCCTGCTCGGAGGTCGCAATCACCGGCAGACAACAGTTCAACATCGTTCCCGATTCAGTCATCAATTCGATGAGTATCCAGTCCTACGGCCAGTTTCTATCACAGAACAAGCTCAGTGACAATGCCCAGCAAACCCAAATGGTCAAGCGAGCCGGCAGCAGAATTCAAAAAGCTGTCGAACAGTATTGTGCCGAAAACAACCTCTTGGAGCAATTGAGAGGATACGAGTGGGAGTTCAATCTTGTCGAAGACCCTAACGTAAATGCCTGGTGTATGCCGGGGGGAAAGGTGGTTGTCTATACGGGCATACTACCGATAGCGCAGGGCGAAGCCGGCCTGGCTGTGGTGATGGGACACGAGATCGCACACGCCTTCGCCAAGCACGGCTCCGAGCGCATGACCCAGAGCCTTTTAGTGGAAATGGGCGGGGTGGCTTTATCGAAGGCCCTTGAGACCAGGCCTGCCAAGACGAAGGAGCTTTTTATGCAGTCCTACGGCGTAGGGGCACAAGTGGGCGTTCTGCTTCCCTATAGCAGGGTGCACGAAAACGAGGCAGACCGTCTGGGCCTTATGTTTATGGCGATGGCCGGCTATAACCCTAACGAGGCCGTCAATTTCTGGCAGAGAATGGCACTGGCAAAACAAGGCCCCCAACCGCTTGAAATATTGAGCACACACCCAGCCGACTCGACCAGAATCAGCAACCTCCAGAGATTGCTCCCAGAGGCTATGCAGTATTACCGCCCTTAGTAAGCTGACAAAGTATATAATCGCTCAATTAGAAGCCGGCCTCAACTGATGTTAATAATTTCATCATAATCAAAGCGATAAATCTGCTCGTGGAAATCAAAAAGGAAATCGAAACTGGTAATTGTAATCCGCAAATCCTTCTTGTATAATTTAAACAAGAAGAAAAGGCTAACCTATGATAAGTAATGAAACATTATATAAGGTCAGGGAGCGACTGGTTGATGGCTTTGCCCCCGACCTGATTATCCTTTTCGGCTCACAGGCAAGGGGCACAGCCGATGACCGCAGCGACGTTGATATACTGGTCGTATGTTCGTTTGAAGGTAAGCGCC